>JAUPLE010000715.1 GCA_030837085.1 Acidobacteriota bacterium
GTTGTCCGAGTACGACCAAACCGGAAGTTGTGTAAGAGACTACATTTACGCAGGCAACCGCTTACTCGCCGAATACCGGCCATCCACCGGAAAGTACTATTATTATATGAGTGATCAAATCAATTCCACGCGGATCATTACGGATGACGTCGGGAACGTCGTCTATTCCGAAGCATACGGCCCTTATGGAGATGTCCAGAAAACCTGGACCAAGACATACGATCCCAAGCAGAAGTTCTCCGGCAAGGAACGGGAAGGATATTCCGAGCTGGATTACTTCGGGGCCAGGTACTTCGATAACAATTCCTACCGGTTCATCTCCGTTGATCCGATTATCAATAAGGAAGGTGCGATTGCCAATTCCCAGTTGTGGAATTTGTATGCATATTGCAGGAATAATCCGATCACAAAATTCGACCCAGATGGACGACAGGATGCTGATTATCTTGCTCAAGCCTTAGCTGCTCAATACTTAGATAACAATACGGACATATCGGCACAAGAATACTACCAAATAGTTGATATTGGCTCAGGATTTGGGGCAGCAACTGGATTTGCTTTTATAGCTGGATACTTTGCACCAGAGATTACGGTTTCTTTAACCTCGGCAATTTCTAACTATGCTGATAAATTTCAAAGGGGAATTGACAGTTGGAACAGAAATAAGAGTACTGCTGAAAAAATCTACAAAAATCTTGAAGGCCAACTTAAAAATGATGGTGTGAAGTCTATTTATAAAACACTAAAGGGACATCAAAAGGCATTAGCGGAACATTTAGGAAAACTTAAAAATGGATTAGAATATGAATCACAAGTTAAATCAACAATCAGCAGAATTAATATTGCTATAAAAACAACTGAAAAATTTATAAAGGATAAAGGATTAAAATGACTTGCAAAAAAATTGGAAAACATAATGACAGATTTATTTTTATTGAAGAGGTAGAAAATTTAAGACATATTGAAACTAATTATTCTTCCGAATCGGCAATCTTGTTATGGTTAGGAAATGAGGACTGGAAAAAAGAAGAGTTTATCGATGTAGTAGAAAAAATGGTAAAAAAGGAAGTTATCGCTATATGTGTAACAGGAAAAAGGGTTGACGAACAATTTGACCTCTTAATAAGTACACAAGGGCCAATTTCAACAAAAAAACATACGATGACATATATGTTTGACGAAAAAAACATAGAAAATGTTCTTGAGAATCTTTTTTGGGTCGTTATTACAGATGGGGAGCGATGGGATAGTTGGAAAAACTATTTGATTGTTTGCGTTGCCGATCAAATATTTTCTGATAAAATCAAGAAACTGATAAAAGAAAGATGGGATAATAATGCACAAGAGGTTTAAGGTTTAAAGATGAGAGTTACATATGATAAGCAAGCTAATGCAGCTTATGTTTACCTTGCATCACAGATATTACCTGGATCAATAATAGATACGTATACATGTAATCCGGTTGAAGTAGGCGGAGAAATAAATTTAGATTTTGATAACCAGGGAAGATTAATTGGCATTGAAATTTTAAATGCTGATAAGAAATTGCCAATGGAAGTTCTCGAAAACGCTGAAAAAAACAAGGAATAAATATAATAGCGAGATCAGACCGGAAGTAGCGTCAGGGACTACATTTATGCAGGCAACCGTTTGTTGGCCGAATAACGGCCCTCCACAGGGGAGTATTACTATTATATGAGCGACCAGATCAATTCTACCCGGATCATCACGGACGACCTGGGGAACGTCGTCTATTCGGAAGCATACGGCCCTTATGGAGATTTTCAGAAGACATGGACCAAGACATACGACCCTAAGCAGAAGTTCTCAGGTAAAGAGCGCGAAGGGTATTCCGAGCTGGATTACTTTGGGGCCAGGTATTTCGATAATAATTCTAACCGGTTCATTGCGGTTGACCCCATCATCAATAAGGAAGGTGCTATAGGCAATCCCCAGTTGTGGAACCTTTATGCTTATTGCGCAAATAATCCGATTACCCATTTCGATCCGGATGGGAGAAAGGTATGGCTAGGTGCAAGAAGTTTAGACCATCCTCTTGTAGGTTCATTAGGCGTACACACTTACATCTTAATAATGCCAAATAATCCGGCAGATTTTGGGGGCAAAACGAAATGGGCAATTTCAGGTTATCCTGACAAAAAGGGTCGATTAAATTTGGATTTAAATGATAAGCATGATAGAGATCTTAAATTTAGTGAGCGTAAAGGGCTTTATGAAATCACTCCCCCAAATGGTAAATCAGATAGCGCTTTTATTAAAGATATATTAAATACTACCCAAAAATATAAAAATTTAAGTAGGAATTTTGATAAATATCCGAATATTACAAATAATGAAGGAAATTGCAACTCATTAAGTACTAGCATTTTGGTTGGTGCCGGTGTTTCAATTGACGAAATAAAAAAAATAGACCCTCCTGGATTTAACTGGGGTTTAGGAGAAGTATTTCCAGAGATGGTCAATAAAAAATGAAATTAAGGAAAATAAAATGAAATATATAAATTCAAAACTATCAAAATTTCTGAAACTGTTTTTATTTATAATTATTACGGTTATTTGCATGTCATCACTATTTTTGTATTTAGACGCTGTTCATTACCTTGATATTGATCAAATAGATATCAAACATGGTAAATTCAATATTTCCGAGAGTGTATATACGTTTTCATTTAAAACAAAATTCTCTGAGAAATATAATTTAATAATGACTATTCATGACAATGACGACAGTTTGGATGATGAAACTTATCGCAATGAATTAGAAACACATGATATAGAGATCAATATCGTTTTAAAAGAAAATTTGGATATTATTAAAAATACATCTTTAAACCAAAAGGATTTAGATTATTGTCACTATTTTGGGACATCATTCAGTTTGTGTCTTTTAGGATTCGAATCAGTTAGAGACAAAGAATATTATGTTCAGATCAAATTCAAAATGAATACAGATTACTATGATAAAAGATTAAAGGAGCTGTTTATTCAAAGGGATTACGATCCTGCAACGATGCCCTGGGCCGAGGACTTCAAAAAAATATTCTTTTATGTTTTTTGTATTTCACTATCTTTGGTTATGGTAATGATAGTTTATTACTTTCACAAAAAAAGAAATAAAAGGAATTGATTCAAAACTCAATCCCATCGATATCCTTTTTTAGTGAATTCAATGGAAAGGAATATATTTCCTTTGAGGGAACATCAGTGGAATTGGGTGATTGCAAAGAGTTCCAGCAAACATGGCACGTGATTCAAATAATGCTGGATAATAATAACAAACAGGTATCCATATTAGTGGATGAGAAAGCTGTAATGGAAAATATTCCTTTGTCGCCGATGTACCGCTTTAGCCCGGCGGTTTCGTTTGTGGGTGGCTCCGGTTCAGATGTCAGCATCGATGATTTCATTGTTAAAATCAACACTGCGGATGAAGCCACAGACAATGATTGGCATATTCTCTTTAATGAGGATTTCGAACGTTTCATCGATAAAGAGCGAGCGCAGCTTAAAGACAGTGGGTGGGTTCAGTCAATGGCTGAGATAAAGGAAAAAGCCGCTGAATCTTGCGGTGAAAAAGAAGATATTTCCATAGAAAGAAGTTCAAATAATCTCAGTCAATCATTGAGAATTGAGGCCGACAGCGAGCATGAGACGGTGGTCGTTAAATCGTTCCGGCTTCCGTTGAATTTTCCCTTTGATGTCAGTGACAAACCGTTTGAAATTAGGTATAATGAAGATATGAATAGATCGATTAGCCCCATTTCCCCTAGAAATGAGAAGTCGGAAGCTTATAATAAAAAGCTAATGATGAATGATGATAAAATATGGTCAGTTTTTCTCCGTGTCATTCCCCCTATCTCTGGCATCCTGCTTTTGTCTGGGACTTTGAGCCTTTGTATTGGGCGATATTAAACTCGAATTGGCTAACCAGGTTGTTTAGTTCAGTAATGCGGTCTATTTCAAGCACGGTTCATTACAATACAATCGATCTCTTTTTACAACCCCCGCGGCGCGCCCCTCTGCGAGGGGCTCCTATTTGTTATATATTTATATTATATTTTTTTGAAGAGACTTGATTATTCACGTGGTGGGGGTTGTAGGGGGGCAAAAGCGTTGCGGAACTTTCCCCACGGGTTGCGGGACTTCTCCAACGGCTTGCGCTATTTCCCCCACAGGTTGCGGAACTTCCCCTAAGGTTTGCGCTGCTTTCCCCACGGGTTGCGGAACTCCCCCTAAGGTTTGCGCTGCTTTCCCCACGGGTTGCAGAACTTCCTCCACAGCTTGCGCTACTTCCCCAACGGCTTGCGCTATTTCCCCCACAGGTTGCGGAACTTCCCCCACAGCTTGCGCTACTTCCCCCATGGGTTGCGGAACTTGTGCCATGGCTTGCGGCATTTGTGCTAACGCTTGCGGTCGTCAGGCTAAGCCTTGCGCTACTCGACTCCACCTTGCCTACTTACCCAAGAAGTTAAGTAGGGAACAGGCAATGCCTGTTCCCTACAATATTAAATATCAAAATCTCCATGACTTTTCGGATAAACCCTATCTAGAAAGGTTTCGTAATAAAAGGGAGAAAAAAAATGGGGGGTTACCAGTTCCCTTAACAATTGACAATTAACCATTATCTCTCTATAATCTCATTATGCTTAAAATAATATTTTTTATCATTATCATTGTTCACGGCCTCATTCATTTAATGGGCTTTGTGAAAGCATTCAATCTGGCTCCAATGGAACAACTCACTCAACCGATCTCCAAACCGCTCGGCCTTTTGTGGCTCCTAACCGCCTTACTATTTCTCGCCGCCCTTATCTTGTTTCTACTACACCATAATTGGTGGTGGATCATTGCAGCGCTGGCGATTGTTATTTCCCAAACGCTCATTATCTTTTCATGGCGCGACGCCAAATTCGGAACCATTGCCAATTTGATTATCCTCTTGCCGGTCATTGTCGCATTCATGAACACCCTGCCGTCAAGTTTCCAAAACGTATACAAAAGAGAGGTACAGGAAAGGTTGAAACCTATAACCGATATTCCTGTTGTCGGCGAGGAAGATATCAAACACCTCCCCGACCCGGTGAAGAAGTATCTGCATTATGTGGGCGCAATCGGGAAACCCAGGGTCCATAATTGCCGGGTTGTATTCAAGGGCAGCATGAAACGAACAAAAGATAGCAATTGGATGGATATTTCTTCCCGGCAGTATAATTTTTTCGCTGATCCGGCGCGTTTTTTCTACATCGAATCCGCCTTATACGGTATTCCTTTTGATGGTTTGCATGCCTATGCGGGAAACAGCGCCACAATGCAAATCAAGGTAGCTTCTTTGTTCCAGGTGGTAAATGCCCGGGGCGAAAAAATGAATCAAGGGGAAAACGTGACTATGTTTAATGATATGTGTTTTATGGCGCCAGCCACGCTGATCGATAAAAATATCCAATGGGAAACCATTGATTCATTAACGGTCAAAGCCAGGTTTACTAACAATAATATTACCATCAGCGCCTTGCTTTATTTTAATGAGAAAGGTGAATTGACTAATTTTGTTTCCGACGATCGGTATTATTGCGCGGATGGGAAAAACTATTATAGTTATAAATGGTCGACGCCCGTAAAGGGGTATAAAGATTTGGACGGAAGAAAGGTCCCGGCAATTGCGGAAGCTATCTGGCATATGCCGGGGGAAGAGTTTTGTTACGCCAGGTTTAATACCCAGGAAGTCGAATACAATTGTTTAGAATACAAATAAAATATTGTTATGAACGAGTTTGGAAAATGAGGACATAGAAGAGGAGATAGCGATGGATGGAGATAAAAGGGCGGATATAAAGCCGGGAGCGTTTGTACTGGTGGTTCAAAAGCAGGATCAGCGTTCCGGGAAACTGACTGAAGGTGTTGTAAAGGATATCCTGACCAATTCTCCCAATCATCCTCGCGGGATCAAGGTGCGATTGGAAAGCGGCGTTGTGGGCCGAGTAAAAAAGATTCTCTCGTAAAGACAAGAACTTTTTTTTACTGCCCCCTTCCCCCTTCCCACCTTTTTTTTGAAGAGCCTTGATAATTCATGTGGCGGGGGTTGAGGGGGGACAAAAGCCTTGGGGTATTTGGGATATCGCCTGGGGAAGTTGGGATATCGCTTATGGTATTTTGGATATCGTCTGGGGAAGTTAGGCTATCGCCTGTGGTATTTGGGCTATCGTTTGGGGTATTTGGGATATCGCTTGTGATATTTGGGATATCGTCTGGGGAACTTGAGATATCGCTTATGGTATTTGGGATATCGCTTGGGGTATTTGAGCTATCGCTTATGGCATTTGGGATATGACTTTTTTTTGACTGCTCCCTTCCCACTCCCAAAGGAAAGTTCATAAGAGCCGTCGGTGGACCGGCGACCGACAGCGGGGTAACTAAGGGACATGGGGATACGGGAAAGGCCAATTTTCATCTCTTGCATTTCCTGGAATTTTTCTTTAAAATGTTACCATGAATGATATGCAACCCAAAAATATTTTAATATACCGGGCAGACGATAATAGTATCCGTCTGGAGGTAAAACTTGAAGAAAAAGCCATATGGCTTTCGCAGAAGCAGATTGGAGAACTATATCAAAAAAGCAAGGCCACAATTAGTGAGCATATTAAGAATATTTATCAGGATGGTGAATTGGACCCCGTGGCAACTGTTCGGAATTTCCGAACAGTTCAAAAAGAAGGTGATAGACCCGTTGAAAGGCTGACCGAGTACTATAACCTTGATATGATTCTTGCCATCGGTTACCGTGTCAGGTCACATGTCGGTACTAAATTCAGGCAATGGGCGACAGAAGTATTAAAGGATGGATTCTTAGAGTTAAATGAAAAAAACATACTGGAACACGCTGGAAAGATATCACATGAAATGGCTGTGGAAGTTGTGGACAGGGAATATGAAAAATATTGCTATAATTGGCCTGTCCCCAATTCACCCTCAACCAATTGCCTGGTAAAAATCAGCGATATAGATGGTCCCGCTTCCGATCAAAGCAATGCCTTATTTACCATTGTTACCGAGCGAACCGTTACGGTGACCACTCCCAATGGCGGTGAATCTATCGAAGGAAATACCTCTTATTCAATCACCTGGACCAGCACTGGAAATATACCCGATGTGAAGATTGAATATTCCACCAACAGCGGAAGCTCCTGGAATACCATTACCGCTTCCACCGCCAACAGCGGTTCCTACAATTGGACAGTTGCCAATACACCTTCCGCCGCGTGCCTGGTGAAAGTCAGTGACGCCGCCGGTCCGGCTTCGGATCAAAGCAACGCCGTGTTCATCATTGCAGCGTATCGTTCCATTACGGTAACTTCTCCCAATGGCGGCGAATCCTGGGAAGGTAATACCGTTTACTCCATTACCTGGAGTTCCACCGGCGCAATAAGCAACGTCATGATCGAATATTCCACCACCAGCGGAAGCTCATGGAACACGATTACCGCCTCTACCGCCAACAGCGGTTCCTATAACTGGACCGTTCCCAATACACCGTTCACCACCTGCCTGGTAAAAATCAGCGACGTTGCCGGTCCTGCTGTCGATCAAAGCAATGCCCTGTTTGCCATTGTGGCATATCGAACCATTACCGTATCATTACCCAACGGCGCGGAAAACCTCCTGGCAAATTCCATTTACCCCATTACCTGGACCAATACCGGGAATATCCCCAATGTCATGCTCCAATATTCCACCAATAACGGCAGTTCATGGAATACCATTACAGCATCTGCCGCCAACAGCGGATCCTATAATTGGACCATCCCCACCTCCGCCTCCACTTCCTGCCTGGTAAAAGTCAGCGATACCGCAGGTCCTGCTGTCGATCAAAGCAACGCCGTGTTTACCATTTCAAACGTCACCTACTGCACTTCCTCCGGTACTAGTCAGACCCGCGGATATATCTCCCGTGTCCAGGTCGGATCGTTAGACAATTCCTCCGGGAGTTCCGCTTACACCAATTTCACATCATTAACCGCGAATTTAACCGCAGGCTCCAGCGTTATTGTCACTTTAACGCCCTCCGGGACCACTTACACCGAATATTGGAAAATATGGATCGACTACAACCGCGATGGAGATTTTGCCGATACTGGCGAAAACGTATTCGGTAAATCAAGCAAAACGGCTGTTTCCGGGAGTTTTACAGTACCGTCAGCAACTGCAAAAGGGACCACGCGCATGAGAGTATCGATGAAGTATAACAGCACCCCTTCCTATTGCGGCTCCTTTAACTATGGAGAAGTCGAAGATTATACTGTGAATATTCAATACGGCCCCTCTACGAGGGGGAACGAACGGGCCGCTTAATTGCGGCCCGATTACTTTTTATAATGTAAGCTGCAGTTCAAATCGTTTTATTGGTACGTTTTTGGGAAGCATTTACAAAAACCTGGAAAGAGGGGTGCAAAATTTCAAATTTTTTTATGGGA
>JAUPLE010000716.1 GCA_030837085.1 Acidobacteriota bacterium
CTAAATAATATTTTTCAAATCACCGGCCAATTAAAAAAATACCGTTTCGAATCCGGCATATTGTTTACCAATTCATTCCACTCCGCCCTTTTGTTCAAACTGGCGGGTGTTTCCCGGTTAACCGGCTACAGCAAAGACTTGAGGGGATTCTTACTGGATAAGAAAATCCAATTCCCCCGCGGCTCACGGGATAAAGAGAAGCATCATATCTATTTCTACCTGGACCTGGCAACCCTTTTTATTAAAGAAAAAAAAGGCGCCGCTGCAATAATCGATAAAAAATATTCGGATGAATTACCTGTTCCTCCGGCAGAGAAGGAAAACGCCCGGGCATTGTTCACCCGGCTGGGGATAAATCCGGCAAACAAACATATCGGTATTTCCCCTTCCGCGGCTTTCGGGACAGCCAAGCAGTGGCCGGCGGAACGGTTCGGTCAATTAATCGATCGAATCGCAGTGGAAATCCCCGGCGCCCAAATCCTGCTGTTGGGCTCAGCCGGGGAACGAGAACGGATTGCCCGGATCATCGATATGAGCAATGCCCGCGACGAAAACAAAAAGGCAAACCTTCACAACCTGGCGGGGGTATTAAAATTGGGCGAAGCGATTGCCGCCATCTCGTTGTGTCATGTCTTTGTCAGTAATGATTCCGGGCTGATGCATGTCGCTTACAGTTTAAATGTGCCGCTGATAGCCATTTTCGGTCCAACCCGGCCCCATAAAACAGGGCCGTTGTTGGAATATCACCCGCAAGTGAAAATCTTGCACCACCCGCCGGCCTGCGCCCCCTGCAATGACAGGGACTGCCCTACCGATCACGCCTGCATGAACGCCGTCACCGTGGACGAGGTGCTTGAGGCCATTCATGCACTCATTGAAATAGGTTGAATCAGATGCCCGCGAAACACGCAAAATACGCGAAAAAAAATGAATAAAGCAATTTTTTTTGACCGGGACGGCACCATTATCGAAGAAAAAGGTTATATCTGCCGGCTCCAACAATCGGAAATTTTCCCCTTTACCGCTGAGGCCGTACGGCTGATGAATAAAAATCATTTCAAAGCCATCGTAATTACCAATCAATCCGCTATTGCCCGGGGAATCTGTACCCGGGAACAGGTGGAAACAATTCACCGGGAAATCACCGAGAACCTGGCCAACCAAGGCGCAGTGATCGACCGGTTCTATTATTGCCCCTTTCATATCGAGGCCGTTATCCCGGCGTACCGGGAAAAGTCGGAATGGCGCAAACCCATGCCGGGAATGATCTTCCAGGCGGCGGCCGATTTCCATATCGATCTATCGCAATCTTATATGGTGGGCGATGACGTGATCGATATCGAAACCGGCAAAAATGCCGGGTGCAAAACCGTCCTGGTTTTAACGGGCAAAGGCTGCCAGGCCAGAGAGCTATTGCCGGCCCGGGGTATCCAGCCGGATATAATATCAGAAAACCTTCTCACCGCCATAAAAGAAATTTACGGCTAAGTATTGCTTTTCGCGTGTTTCGCGTGTTTCGCGGGCATCAAAATTATTTTCATCTTACCTGTTGACATTGGCAATAAAATATAGTATCCTTATGGTCTTGTTGGGCGGTTAGCTCATCTGGTAGAGTGTCGGTTTTACACGCCGAGGGTTAGAGGTTCGACTCCTCTACCGCCCATGTACCTGCTGGATGCAGGAAAAAAGATCGCTGTATAAAATGAATGGGGTCGTAGTTCAGTTGGTTAGAACGCATGCCTGTCACGCATGAGGCCGCGAGTTCGAGTCTCGTCGACCCCGCCATTTACAGACTCAGGAGCCTCAGGTTTGGGGGCGAAATGGGTTCGACAGTATCGAGGAAGTTAAAGCTGCAGGTTGAGTTGAGCACCTCAATAAACGGCTCAAAAAAAGAAACGCAAACGAGTTACCACTCGCAGCGTAAAATTACGCTGCCGTTCTCGTTGCCCTCTCCCGCGGGGGAACGATGAACGCCATAATGCGGGATAAGCCCGGCTGAATCGGCCTTTTGTTCTACCGGGACGAAAACCCCTGAAAGGACGGCCGCGGCGGTTTTTGTTTGTTTTTGAGCCGCGGGGGATTTAAAAACAAACTATATCTGTAGATGCTTTAATGGAAACCTTATTGGACGCGGGTTCAATTCCCGCCGCCTCCACTTTGTTGTGAGTTGAAATTAAGAACAATATGAAAAATAAATTTACCCTGGCTGCCCTGTTCGTCCTTTTCATCCCCCTCACCGTATTTCCCCTCTCCTTGGTGGTCCGTACTTACGACCACCCCGATTTCACCCGTCTCGTTTTCGAAAGCGTTGCCGGGTTTCACTATAAAGTCTTCCAATCCACCACCAGCCTGGAAGTCCAATTAAAAGAAAAAGCAGACCTCAAAGAAGAAATCCCCACCCAATCGGTTTTGATTGACAAGATCGTTCACCGATTGGAAAACAATAAAAGCGTTGTCAACATCCGCCTGAAAACCCCCTTTAAAGTCCAGCGCGGTTTTGTACTGGAAAATCCTTTCCGATTGGTGTTCGACCTGGTGAGTACCGGGAAACCCGTTGCCAGCACTGCCAAAGAAGAAATAAAGAGCGATGCGACAACGCCGGAGACAACAAAAGTAGATACACCAAAAGCAGAAACTGGAGCGCCAAAACCGGAAGTAGCCAATCCCACACCTCCCCCTTCCCAAACGACTGCCAGCGAAACTCCACTTTCCCAGAAAAAACCAGGGGCCATTGAGACCATATGCATTGATCCCGGTCACGGCGGCAGCGAC
>JAUPLE010000717.1 GCA_030837085.1 Acidobacteriota bacterium
AACAAAAGTTTTAGGAGGTGTCGGAACCCTTTCTCAAAAGGGTTCTGACCCGCCGGAGGCAAAAGGGATGATGGATTTAGCAACCATTGCCCCGTCCGTGGCGCCCGGACTACCGGACATTGGTTTTATGCTGCCCTATACGCCCTTACATCTACTGCTGCTGGAAAAAACCAGGGAACCCCTGGTCATGACCAGCGCCAATATCACGGATGAACCCATTATTTATAAAGACGATATGAACGCCCTGGCAGGGCTTTCGGATTATATTCTCTCCCATAACCGGGAGATTCACATGTTCGAGGACGACTCCGTGGTTACGGTTTTCCAAGACAATATATATATGGTGCGGCGCAGCAAAGGGTATGTTCCCTTAACCATGAAAATGCCCTTTCATTTCCCCGAGACCATCCTGGCCCTGGGCCCGATGTTGAAAACCACTTTCACTTTCCTTTATAATGATAAAGCCATGATGGGCCAATACATCGGCGATACCGATTCTCCGGCGTCAATCGAGGCGGAACGGAAAGCCATCAATCATTTTATCAACCTCTTTTCCCTGGAACCTTCCGTGGTAGTAATGGATAAACACCCCGGGTATCCCAACCGCCAATTGGCCGCGGATTTTAAACAGGTGAAAATATTGGAAATCCAGCATCATAAGGCCCATGTGGGCGCGCTGTTGGCAGAAACCGGTCACTTGAATGAAGTCATTGGGATTTCCATGGACGGTACAGGTTATGGGGACGATGGGAACATCTGGGGCGGCGAGTTTTTCGTGGGGGATTACCGGGGGCTTACACGCTTCGGGCATTTGAAGTACCTGTTCCTACCTTCGGGCGATATGGCGGCCAAAGAACCCTGGCGGTTTGCTTTGTCTGTTCTTTATTCTCTTTACGGTTCTTCCTCGGAAATAGTGAAACGTTTCACCGCGCCCTTCGGGCAAAAAGGGGAGTTCCTGCTGGAAGCGATAGAGAAAAATATCGGGGGGATTTTAACGTCGAGTTGTGGCCGGTTATTCGATGCCGCGGCCGCGCTCCTGGGAGTCGGACTATTAAATACTTTTGAAGGCGAGTTGCCCATGAGACTCCAGGCGCTGGCTGAGAAAAGTCGGACGCTGGATGAGAGTTATAATTTTTCTATCGAAACAGGAGAAAATATGCGGCGCTTGAATTTTCTTCCGGCGATTCATGATATAATAGGGGATAAACGTGACCCCGAAGAAAAAGCGTATGTGTTTCACCGCACGCTGGCCAAAGGATTTACAACCATGGCAGCGTTGGCGGCGAATGAAACGGGGATACGCACGGTTGGCTTAACCGGCGGCGTGTTCCAGAATACGTTGTTGTTGAAGATGAGCAGGGACTTACTGGCAGCGGAAGGATTTTCCGTATTGGTTCATTCCGAAGCGCCGCCCAATGATGGCGGCGTGTCGTTAGGCCAGGCGTTTTTAGCAGCCGGGCAGGTGTTAACCGGCGGTTTAGAAAAGGAGATTTAAATGTGTATTGCGGTTCCGATGAATGTAACTGAAATAAATGGCGATATGGGCGTTGTAGAGTACAGCGGTGTGAGACGAAATGTCGGTTTGATGCTCATAGAGGATGTCAAACTGGGAGACTGGGTATTGATTCACGCGGGATTTGCCATTTCCAAATTAAATCCTGAAGATGCGCAGGAAACGCTGGCGCTTCTCAGGGAAGCAGAATTAATAGAATGAAAAAGGGTTTGAGTTTCCTGGTAATAGAAATTCAAACCCTTTTACTTTTTTACTTCGTAATCCGATTTATATCCTGACTACATTTTCAGCATGCTCGCCTTTGGGGCTGTGACCGATTTCGAATTCAACGCTTTCGCCTTCGTTTAAAGTTTTGAAGCCTTGACCTTGAATGGATTTGTGATGAACAAAAATGTCTTTCCCATTTTCCATTTCAATGAAACCGTAGCCTTTCTGTGAATTGAACCATTTAACTTTACCTGTGGCCATTGTTGCTACCTCCTGTTTTAAATTTAACGCAAATAGAGGTAGAAACCTTAACCTGTTCAAGAAAGCTGAAACTTTACCTGAAAAAAAAAGTTTTCAAACCTTTATTTACTGTTTACTGAAAATGTATTATATCGCATCTTCAATTTCTTGTCAAACAATTTTCCCCTGTCAATATTAAAAAAAATGCTAAATATTTAGCATGGAGTGTTGACATTTGCAAAAAATGATGCTATATTTTTAGCATGCTAAATTTTTAGCATGGCAAGATTACTAACGTTAGTATAAATGAGTTGGTTTTTGATGCTGTTGAAACGAATAGGAGTTAACGTATGAAAGAGCAAGGGAATTTAAGCCGCAGGGAACGCCAGATCATGGACGTGATCTATGAGTTGGAAGAAGCCACGGCCGCCCAGGTGTTGGAGCGACTACCCAATCCCCCCGGTTATTCTGCTGTCCGCGCTTTACTCAGGGTATTGGAGGAAAAAGGCCACCTGAACCATAAAATTGATGGTCCCCGCTACGTCTTTATCCCCACCTTACCCCGTGAAGAAGCCCGACAAACTGCATTGAGGCATTTACTCGACACTTTTTTCGACGGTTCCACGGAAAAAGTTGTGGCCGCGCTGCTGGATATTTCCGAAGAGAAACTATCCGATGAAGATTACCAACGGTTATCACAGATCATTGCCAACGCCCGGAAAGAAGGAAGGTAACCATGGAGTCGCTTTTTCAAATCAACGGTTTTGCTGTGTTAGTGGAACTCTTCCTGAAAAGTTCCCTGATCCTGTCCATCGCCCTTGGTCTAACATTCCTGGCCAGGAAACAATCCGCCTCGGTCCGGCATTTTGTGTTGGGGTTTTCACTGTTGGCGCTCCTGCTGCTGCCGTTTTTAGCGGCTTTTGCGCCCGGGTGGCGGACGGGCCTTCTTCCTTCATGGCCCCAGGAACCGGGAAAATCAACGTCAATGACCATTGTACGTTCGCTGCAACCGCCGTCGCTCAATACCAACGGGGATAACCGCATCCGCTTCCAGACCCACTATATCACCCAGGATAAAGCTGCGGCCGGGACTAATTTTCTTTTGAAGCCGCGGTTCCGGATAGGATTCACCGCGTTATGGCTCCTGGCGTCCAGTTTCATGCTGGTCAAAATCCTTTTCGGACTTTACGGCGCCTCCCGCTTGACCCGCCAGGGCATATCCATAAAAGGATACCCATGGCAGCAGCTTTTCCTGTGGTTCCTTGAAAAAATGTCCCTGAAGCGAAAGGTAAGATTAATCAAAAACCAACGCGTAAACATGCCCATGACCTGGGGCGTGTTAAATCCCGTCGTATTAATGCCCCCGGATTCGGAAAAGTGGCCCATGGAACACTGCTCGTCCGTGTTGTTCCATGAACTTTCCCATGTCAAGAGAGGGGATTTCCTGGTCCTGCTCCTGTGCCGTATCGCCTGTTCACTTTACTGGCTCAATCCCTTAAGCTGGATTGTTTTCAGGCTGCTGCGCAAGGAACAAGAGAAAGCATGTGATGAAATGGTTTTGAAAGCCGGCATCAAACCGTCTACATATGCCTCGGCCCTACTCCGGCTGAAACAAACCCTGGATGTGGGGCGCTATGTGCCATCCCCGGCAATAGGGATGGCTGGAAATTCAGAACTGAATGAACGTCTAACCACAATACTTGAAAAAAAATTTAAAACAAAGGAGATCAAAATGAAAACCAAAATAATGCTTTTACTTATCATATTTTTAATGATCACATTTATCGGCACGGCAAAGCCGGAACAAACTCAGTCCGCCGCCAAGGCGGAACAAACGGCTGCTGTTGAAAATAAAGCCGCTGATGCGGAAAAAACCCAGGC
>JAUPLE010000718.1 GCA_030837085.1 Acidobacteriota bacterium
AAGTCGCTCCAGTCGTTCCGGGGATAAACGCTGCCGCGCGCCGCACAACGCAGATAGTCGGATTGATAGTCCCAGGAGCCGCCGCGCAAAACACGGCCCGTTTGATCTTTATTATACCAACTATCCATCCATTCCCAGGCATTCCCGGCCATGTCCATGAGTCCTTCGGGAGTGGCCCCTTCCGGGTAACGGCCCACCGGCGTGGTAGCGCCGACATTTCCCCCATAATTGGCCAACTCCGGGCTGGGTTCGCCTTTACTCGCAGGCCATGGATATTCTCGAAGTTTATTTCCCGGCTCCCTGCCGGCAGCGGCCCACTCCCATTCCTCTTCCGTGGGCAGACGGTATAAGCCCCCACTTTCTTGCCACTGCAAAAGGGATAGCCACAAGCAATAAGCGCGGGCCGCATACCAACTGACTCCCACCACGGGCTGGTCATCGCCATTAAATTTTTTGTCATCCTCATAATGGGAACGGAGTTTATTTGCCCATTCACGGGGATTTGTACCCAGGTAATCGGAATATTCCATTATTGTACCGGCCAATTCAAGCAATTTTTTGCTAAACACCTTTAACGGCAGTGTTTCTGCCAATGATTTTTCTTTCCCTTCCAGGTAAGAGATAAACTTTCGATACCGTTTATTGGTTACGAGGTATTTGCAGAAATAGAGGTCGGGCACGGTTTTCCTCTTTCCTGTAACCGAAAACTCATATTTTCCGCCGGGTATTTTAATGTATTCCACGTTATCCTCGAAGGAGTTCCTGTAAGAGTGGGGCATTCCAGGCCGTCCCGGTTCAATCTCTATCTTTTCTTCGATTTTAAAACCAAACTTAATACCCATTTCAGCCACGATGTGCCGGGCCAGGTCCAGGTTATCTTTATCACCTTTGTTTCCCTTGAGAAAAGCAGCCGCGGCGCCGATGGATTCGCCGGTATCGATAATTTTTAAGCAATTTAGAATACAGCGTATTTGTTTTTCATTGGCTTTGGCCGGGTCCAGGCATTGGACCATACTGTTTATTTCACGAAAGGGTGCCTCTCTTACCAGGTTCTCCAGCAGTGTTTGTCTAATGCTATCTAAATCCCGGCTCACTTCCGACTGGAAAAAGTACTGCATAAAGCGATCGAATACTCTTATATTGGCCTTACCGATAAAAAACCGCAGCGGTTCTTCCCAATCTTCATCCGTGAACGATTCCACCAGTTGCTGTATACGCTCCTGGTGTTCCTTACATTCTTCCAGTAACTGCACCGCGGCCAGGAACTCCATAAAGGATTTGTGTCGAAAAATATAATGATCTTTTCCGTAATCGGCGATCAAACTTGCGCGGTCACGCAGATTTTCGCACAGTAATCGGGCGTCCGGAGGTTTTTTCATCTTCCGCAAGAAAACCTGCACCCGATCATGCATCTCACGCTTCGGTATAAATTCGCTTTTTTCGGATTCCAACATCCAGAGGGCCGCCGGAGCCAGGACGGAACGAACATTTTCAGCGGAAAGCAAGGGTTTTAAGCCTCTCCGGTCATCGCGAAACTCCAACAGGTAATTGAGTGAGATGTCATACAACTGGCAGCGGCCCCTGGGTAGGTATTCGTGGTCTTCCCAAAGGATGGCCATGATTTGCAGCATCATTGGAGACCGTGCTAATTGACGGATGCTTTTATTATCTTCTTCATTTAAATAATCGATAATGGCCTGCGCCCGGTCCGCCGCCTTTTTCTCCAGGGTTTCCTTTTGTTTCGCTGAGTCGCCCGGTGAAATGTCCTTTAAATATAAGGTATTAAACCACTGTTTTAAAAAGCATTCTTGCTGCTGGGGGGAAAAATCCAGGATATCCGCCCGTTGATAATCGCATTCCAATTCAACCCCTTCCAGTTTCCGCATACCGGTGGGACGAGATGTCAATACAAAGCGGGCGCGATCGAAATTGGCCAGCGCCCGTTTCACCCATCGGCATACCTGGATTCGCTTATTGCGGTCGCTGATTTCATCCAGTCCATCCAGCAGCACCAGGGCGTTATTTTCTTCCAGCCAGGTTTTGAATTCCGCGGCCGAGATTTCCTGGTGCATCAAACCGGACCAGGAGGCCAGGTTATCCTGGAGAGATTGGGGCGATTGGGGTATATCGTTGGAAAATTTGAGTTCTCTCAGGGGAAAATAAAGGGGCAGGATTTCTTTTTCCTTGAATCCCAGCCGATGGTGATTGCCATCCAGGCACACGACGGCGTAATAGTGAAGCAGAGTGGTTTTGCCTGACCCCGGGTCGCCGATCACTACCAGCAGTTGGCAATTTTGAAAGGCTTGCGTCATTACCTGTTCCGGCGACAGGTTTATTTCTTGGTCGCGTGATTGGATCATTTGGCGGTCTTCACGGAGGGCGTTGCCTTTACCGGTTCGAGTCGGGGTTTCTTCGCAGGACCGTGATGGGGATAACCGGAGGGAGACAAAGGTGCGGTCGATGGGCAGGAATTTACTGGCAAATTCAGCGCCGGCCAGGCCGATTTTCTGCAACTCACTTTTTAAAATATGCCGGTAGCGGTTTTCCGCCGACTGCACCAGCAACCGCTGTTCTTCCCGCGCAATGGCTTTTAATTCTTTATTTGCGATGCGTACTTTCTCGCCTTCATCTTTTTTTCGCCGCAGGTATTGAATAGTTCCGAAAACAAAACCAGCCGCACCGATAACCGTGCCCACAATTAATGCCAGGGTTTCCATAGTGATATCTCCATTTTTTACTCAAGCATTTTTAAATGATAGTTTATTAGAAACAGGAAAATATTTCAAGTAAAATCAAGATAATTATCAAGATGCGGTAAATTGTTTATTATGATCCAATCCCAGCGATTTCAATAATAAATATGTATCGGCCTGACCCGCATGGCCCAGCCAACTGGCCAACCGCTGCTGAAGATTTTGGGGCGGATGTTTTTTCCAGCGCCGCAGTTTTTTTTTGAATTTGCGCACATTATCCGACGCCAACCGCTGATGAGTACAATACACCAATTGCCCTAAAAACCGCCCCCCCTGCTCTGAAGGAAATATATGACAGGCCGTGGGATGCAGCTTTAAACGAAATGATTCGAGAAACAATGATATCTCTCTTTTCCATTCCCATAATTGCTTCTTTGAATCGGAGAAGAGGGCAAAATCATCGACATACCGTAAATAACCTTTACAGGTTAATGTTTCTTTAATAAAATGATCCAGTGGATTCAAATAATAATTGGCAAAAAGCTGGCTGGTGAGGTTTCCCAGCGGTAAGCCCTTGCGACGTTCAGAGTGGGTGAACAAGGTATCACCGGGGAAATAGTCGCATACTTTTTCCTGGGAATTGCTGCCGTCGATAATAGTATCAATTAACAGGAGCGTCTCTTTACAGGCAATGCGTTTCCGTATCAGGGTCTTTAATATGCAATGATCGATGGATGGAAAATAGCGTTTGATATCGCATTTCAATACAAACTCATTCATTTTAAGAAATTCCCGGTAACGGGAAATGGATTTGTGAGTGCCTTTCCCTATCCGATTGGCGTAGGAATCAAAAATGAAACTTCGCTCCAGGAGGGGTGCGATGATATTCATAAGGGCATGGTGGACAACCCGATCCCTGAAAGGGGCGGCGCTTATCATACGGGCTTTGGGTTCATATATTTGAAAGGTGCGATAGGCGCCGGTTCGATAGCTGCCGGACGCCAGATCATCCTGGAGCCGGTAGAGATTTTTTTCCAGGTTTAAGAAAAAAGACATGACGTAGTTTTTTTCTCTTTTTCCGGCTGCTGCTTTATAAGTTGCTGTTAGAAGATTCTCAAATGAAATTATTTTTCCGAAAAGGTTTTTAAACGTTTTCACTACCGGATACGACTAAATAAAGCAAGCGGCTCGTTCAACGTAGTTATTTGTACTAACAAGCTTACTAAAGCCACCCGCTGAAATTTATATTCGGGTTGACCCCGCCCGGTGCATCCGGGCGAAGCATGACCACAGGAAAAAGGGTCGTATGTCATACCTGGACGCCGGTCCGGGGTTCCTTGAAACGCCGGCATCAGGTCCGGATCCCGGGGATGACGGCGCAGGGGACAAGGCGCCACTGTCCGCAGCCCGGTAGGTATGATTGGGGGCACGCACACAACACGAAACCCGTTGTTGTTCCAGTTGTTCCGGGGATTATCGTTGTTGCGCGCCGCACAACGCAGATTGTCGGATTGATTGTTCCAGGAGCCGCCGCGCAAAACACGGCCAACTACAGTTTGACCCTTTTCCTTATTTTTCTTCTTTTTTTGCATGTGTTGTTTTTATCCAGCCGCCGAGCAATTTGCCCAGTTCATCTATCTGGCGGCTGCCGAATTCATAGGACGTTATATTGATAAACCGCATTTCGAAACTTAACCGGAATAGCAGCCGCAGCCGCGCCAATGTTTCATCGGCCCGGGTCAGAAGCGGAAGTTTGTCTCTTCGCATATTGGCCACTGTGGTCAATTCGATAAAACTCAATATCCCATTTTCCAATTTTGCGGCAATACTGAACCGGTAGCTTTTGGGGAATTTCCCGGTATGGTGCAGGAGCCATTTGGAAAAATCATATCCTTTCTTAAGTATCAACATTTCTTTTGCAGCCATAACTTTTTCTCAATCCGACGCATAATTGATTTTTTTAAATCACATTATACTCTATTATTTGATGGATTTCCAGGCTTCCTGTCACTTTTTTTAGCGGCTTTTTCCGGGTTTGGCATTCCAGATATTCAGATGGTCAGAGGGTCGGATTATCGAGCATTATGGGGTATGACCGGGGGCACGCACACAACACGAAAC
>JAUPLE010000719.1 GCA_030837085.1 Acidobacteriota bacterium
GAAGTGGCAATGGTTCGGAATTGATAAAGGAGAGCAAAGAAGAGGTCCCGGTGGTTTAAAATTTTTTTCTCCACCAGGATTTTTCCCAGTTTTTCATGTTCGGTTTTTTGTTCCAGCATTTCCAGGATATCGATGAATTGGCGGCGGTCGATTTTACCGATTTTAAATAAAGTTTCACCCAGGCGTTCCTCGATTACATTGGTACCGGCAAAAATCAAATTGCCGTTGTCGAAGAAGAGGTTCCTGGTAAAATTGCGGCCCCTGACGATTAATTCGCCGCGGCTCTTTTCTCGTAAAATATCTCGCAATACTAACGGAACAGGATATTCAACAATTTGCTTTATCATCTACTTACCACAGTATTTCCATTAATTTATCTTAACAGTTTTATATTTACTACAATTTGAATTTTATGTCAACCCCCATGCAGTGGGGCGAGCCTGACGGTGTTACAAAGTTAAATCGGGTGGTTCAGTCCTACAAATAGGGTGCACGCGCCGCGTGCCTACAAATGCCCCCCCACGCAGTGGGGCGCAGAGGCCCTTTCTTCGATTATTTTTGAAAGATCATTGGGATCGAAAGAAACCGCCCAATTCCATTTGCCGAACCCCCCATGTTGATTGACCGCATTACACCATTCAGCTAAAAATGCTCTCTTGGTTTTATCCTGGTCGTTATCCTGGCCTTTGGTTTCCAGGATGAGGTAGTCGCCGTTTTTTAACTTGATGATAAAATCCGGGAAATAACGCCGTATTACTCCCTGGTAATTATATACTATGGCAAACCCTAAATGATCATTCTTAACAAAGGACACGACGTCATCGCTATTATCGAGGATCTTTGCTTCACGGTCTTCCCATTGACTGTCGAAGACGGAAAAGTTTATATGGGATTTTTCGAAAGGCTCGCAAATTTTGCTTGTCCACCAGGTGCGCACGTCGGCAGTGGAACGGATGGGATGCTCTTTGTCGAATACTGGGGTCGCTTGCGTGGTGTTTTCGGCGCGAACCTCATCCCGGATATGCTGGATAACTTTGTTCATGTTCAACATGATTAGTATCCGCTTACGAACATCGTCCCGGTTAAAGATAGGATTTTTTATGATGATCTTTCCTGCCTGTATGAATTGCTCAACGATTCGAATCAACTGGATAAGAAATGCTTCTTTACTGCCTTTCCAATCGGGAAGCATTTCCGAATGAAATGTGGAAACGGCTATCCGAAAGATGATGGATTGCATCCTGGATTTCTCGGCGATTTCCTTTAGATCGATTTCCGTTAATGCCGCGGGATTGGGTTTCCCGGCGATAATGGCGGCCAACTCGGCTTCGGTAATGGAGTCGTACGGGTCCAGTTCCAGCGGTTTTACTTCCTGTAAATCCAGGGTGAGCTGGGGTTTGTAAACATGGTCGATCCGCAATATATTGGGGAAAGTTATTTCATGAAGGGCTTTTTCTTTATCGGGTTCAATTTTTGTTTTGGGCGGCGGCGGCGGGGGCGGGAGGTCGCCGCTCCCTTCTTCGTGCGGCAGGAATGTGAAGGGCACGCCGAAGATGTTGACATATTCGGGTTCAAATAAACCGTCTTTCCCGACATCATAGGATGTCCGGCGCAGTCCCCTGCCCACTACCTGCTCGCACAACAACTGGCTGCTGAAGGCGCGCAAGCCCATGATGTGGGTTACGGTCTTGGCGTCCCATCCTTCGCTTAACATGCCCACGGAAATTACATTTTGTATCGGCTCGCCGGGCTGGCCAACCTTGCCGACGGTATCGACGGTTTTTCTTAGTAATTCGGCCTGTTGTTTTTTTGTTCGTTTTATTTGGCCCGGTTTATCCTGTTCTTGTTCGGGGTCATTGTCATTATCATTTTCATTATCATCATCCGCTTCTTTTTCCGCGGGGGTTTCCAGGGATGTGTCGATTTCAACTTGTTCGATTTCGGCTTCTGCTTTTTCCAGGACGGCGCTGTCGATTTGCAATATGCCGGTGGGGTTTCCTAAATCGTCTAAGGCGGCGACTTTTAGTAAAAAGGCGTCATGATCGAAGGCGTATTTGAGGCGCGCGGAAGTGTAGGTGGTGTTGGCCACGGTTATCATTACGGGCGGTGTTTTGAAACCTACTTTTTGCCAGTCGTCTTTGGTGGCTTGCCAGTCTTTGCCAAGCAGGAGATAGGCATTTTTTATCAAGTCCGGCAGCGCTTCGCTTTCTTCGGCTTTGCGGTTGATGTCGTCTTTGACGTCGGGATCCATATAAATATGGTAGAGTCGGGAGCGTAGGTTGTCGTCATTTTTGCCGTCATCGCGTATGACGACGCGCGGGGTTTTTACCAGCCCGGACTCGATGGCGTCATTCAGCCCGAAGTCGCTGACGATCCACGGGAACAGGGCTTCCTCAGTGGCTTTTTTCCCGGAAGGGGCAAAGGGCGTCGCGGATAGGTCGAAACACCTGGCAATGCCCCTGGCCCTGTGAATGCGGTCGAGCCCGCCGACCCAAACGGTGGCTTCGACGACCGCGTCTTTAACGTCTTTTTTTCGTTTGATATCCGGGTTGACCCGCCAGGCATGGTGGGCTTCATCATTGATGACGATGAGGTTTGAGGCGGTGGCCATGGCGCCCAGGACTTCCCGCGCGTAGGCGTCATCGCTTTTGACGCCGCGTTTATCTACTGTTTTCTTTTTGGCCAGTTTTTCTTCGGTATCCCAGGCCAGGGCGTGCCAGTTGATGATTTTTATTCTGCCCTGCCGGAGTTTTTCCTGTAAACCCGGGGGCACGATGTTGAATTCTTCGTAGTAATTATCGTCGTCGAAGGGGTTGAGTACTTTCAGGCGGTTGCGTACGGTTAAGCCGGGCGCCACCACCAGGATATTTTTTGAAAACCGGGGGTCTTTGCCGTTGGCGACTTTATTTAATACTTGCCAGGCGATGATCATGGCCATGACAATGGTTTTCCCGGAGCCGGTGGCCATTTTGCCGCACCATCTGCTGAAAGCGCCGCCGTCGCCGGGTATGATGATGCCGGTTCTATCCGATTCCGGGGCTTCGCTGAGCCAGATCAAGGTTTCGATGGCTTCTAATTGGCAGAAGAAAAACCGGCGGTCTTTGCGTTCTTCCGGGTCTTGCCAGTGGTTTAATAGACGTTTGGTTATGCCGGTAACGCCGGGGTATCCTTGCTCCCGCCATTTTTTGATGCGCGGCCGTATGAGGTTTACCAATTCGATTTCGATGAATATGCCGGGGTCGTCAAAGGCTTTCGAGCTTTCCGAAGCGACGATGTAACCGGCGGGCCGGCGGCCGCTTTGTAATTTGAATTGCCGGTTTTCGCGGATGTATTCCCAATAGTGCTGGGGCTCGCCGTAGGGGGAAGTGATGATGAGTTTGTCTATGGTTTTCATTTGCTGAATTCGCCCCGTAGAATTTTTAAGCTTTCGATGCCCCGGGCGTCGATGATTTTTACGGCGGCGGCTTTGCCGGGGGTAAAGGGTAAGGAAACGGTTCCTTTGAAGGCTTCGATTTTTTCTTCGTCGATGACGGCTTTTAGGTTTTTGGCCAGGGTTGCCCAGCCTTCTTTTTCCCCGGCCATGGGGAAAAATATTTGCGATGGGAATAAGCTTCTGCCGTCATAATCCGTGTCCAGCATCCACATGGCGATATCGTTTTTGCCGCCGCTTTCGATTGCGCCTGTCCTGGGGTTGTAATAATCGAAACCCAGGACTTCGACTATATACTTACCTTTTTCTTCGGATTCTTTGATGACCACATCGGGTTGGCCGATGAGCCAGAAGCTTTCGTTGCTGGAGCGTTTCTTTTTGAGATCATCGGTCAGCAGGTCGGCGTTCATTTGGGCTTTAAGCAGGGTCAAGCCCGGCCAATTGGTTTCATCGATATCCTTGGCGGCTTCGTCGTCGAATTGGAATGCGCAAAATAAAATGATCTGGGCGTTGGGTTTGAGGTGCTGGGCTTCTTCCAGCGCCAGTTCAACGGTACGTTGTTCCAGGGGGGCGTGTTCCGGGCCGAAGCAAACCAGTACTCGTTTGGGGTCGGCTTCTTTGGTTTCGGCTTCGGCCTGTAAATAGTGGGTGCCGCTGAGGGGTTCCACGCGGGTAAATTCGATGGATTTCCCGCCTTTGGCCCTGACGCCGGTGCGCAGGAGCTCGTCGCGCCATTCGCTTTGGCGCAGGGTTTCGCCGCTTCGGGCCACGGAAGTATCGGCCTGTTGAAGACCTTCGCTTTCGACTTCGGCAAATGTTTTGGTTGTGGGTGCGGGAACGGCTTCGATAGTAAAGGGGCCGGTTACTCTTAACCGTTTGGCGTCGATAAGGGGTTGGTCGTATAAGGTTTCCCGTGGGGCAGGCTCGTTATTGGCGATGGATTTTAAGGTAATATGGGGAACGGTTTTATATTTAAAACCGCTGCCCACGCCTTCGTTGGCATGGGCCAATTCAAAGTAATCGAAGTTGGCCGTCATCAATCGCTGTTTTGCCAGGGCGATTGCCACCCTTGACGTATCGCAGGTGATCCATCGCCTGCCCCATTTTTCAGCCACATAAGCAGTAGTACCACTGCCGCAGGTGATATCCAACACCAAATCCCCAGGATCTGTAGTCATATGAAGACAACGTGATATAATATTGGTTGGAGTCTGCACTACATAGAGGTTTTCTGGGTCACGTGCTGCATTAGTCCATATACTGCCGACTTCTGTATAAGGAAAATCGCCTAAAAACTGTTTATAACGAATGGTGTTACCAGCTTGCTGCAATCGGTTATTTTTAATTAGGTTCTTTATACCGTTTTCAGTAGTCCTCCATGCTTTGTTAGCTCCTGGCAAATAAAATTGTCCGTTTATGTTAATTTCAAATTTATTGGTAGAGCCCACACCGTGAGTTTGAAGACTTACTAATTGAAATGGTTTCCAACCTATGGGAATATTATTTGGGTTCGTACGTTCATCACGGGTCATAGGACGACAATCATTAGTCGTATCATTTTCTAATTGCGTGAAGTGGTCGCCTGTCCCTATTCCTGCAATCTGCTCTTCAAAAATCTTGCGAAATTTATATTTAGTTTTATCTTTTGCATACCATAAAAGATAGTGGCTGGACGATTTTAGCTCAACCCCAATCATCGTTCCCAGTCGACGGTAACAGATAACAACACAAAAATTTTGAACACAAAAAACTTCATCAAGGAGTTCACGTACATGATGAAGGTTCTCATCACTGATCTGCACAAATATACTTCCGCTTTCATTCAGTAAGTCTCGGACCAATAGTAAACGGTCGCGCAAATAAGTGAGATAGCTGTGAATCCCTAACTCCCAGGTATCGCGAAAAGCTTTGATCATTTCCGGTTCAGCGGTTAAATCTTCGTCTTTGCCGTCCTTCACATCCCGTTTGTTGACAAAGGGCTGAAAGTTACTGCCATATTTAATTCCATACGGCGGATCGAAATAAACCATCTGCACTTTGCCGCCCAGCGCCTCTTTTTCCAGCAGCGAGTTCATTACCAATAAACTATCGCCGGCAATCAAGCGGTTGCTCCAATTCTCTTTATGCTTGTAAAACTCGATGGCTTCGCGCAGCGGCCTTTTAAATTCCTCGAACAGCGACGGTTGATAAAACTGCCCTTTTTCTTCCTTGCGCACCGTTTCGATAACCCTGCGCGGATCGATGCGCTCGTGGACATGCAAACTCACGATGGGAACTTCAAAACTTGTATGTTCCGCTTTCCCCGCCCATTGCAACTGCGGGTCCAGGTGCGGGTCATATTGGTATTTCTTCTTTTTCAATCCGCCATTATCCGTATGCGCATCCACCAAACCCACCGGCGGATTGTTCAGCCTTTCCTTGTCTTTGTGCTCATATTGCTCAATGGGCTTTGGGTTGTCAACCAATGTTTTTTTCCTATTTGCCATAGTACATCCTCATATATGGGAAAATCATTATTCCCCATCCGAACATTTTAAGGGAAATCGTCAAATAATGCAATATGCACCGGCGAATTTTTCAACCAGGGCATAAAGGAACAATTGGACACCAGGAAACCCGGACCGGGAACTATATCTTTAAAAACGAGCGGCAGGGTTTCAGGACGCGGAAGAACAAGGAGATAGAGTTTACTTCGGCGCCGTTTGAGTATAAGCAGCCCGGGAAATATAAAATCATGGTCAAAGTAGTGGATATATTAGGTATCGACACCAGCCAGACCATCGAAGTGGAAATAAAGTGAAAGATAGAGCACAAATTTTTTTGTTGACAAATACTTTTTTTTGAATATAATAATATCAGATTAAAGATTTAGAACTCGGATGAGTTCTAAAACGGAGGCCGCGGCAAGCGGCCTTTTTTTTTATTACCTCTTCATATAAATCGATATACTCTGTTATCATCCGTTCGGAGGTATAGTTCGTTTTCGCATCTTCCAGGGCATTTTCAACCAACCTCTTGCTTAAATCGGGATTGGACAAAATAGTCCGTACCTGGGCGACCAAATCCTCATGTGAATTTGGTGTGAACAGCAATCCATTTTTTTTATGCTTAATTATTTCGGGTAGCGCTCCTGAGTTGGATGCAATGACAGGGGTTTTATAGACAAACGATTCTATCACGGTTTGTCCGAATGATTCCTGGAGTGATGGAACAACACATACAGCGGCATTCTTATATAGCGTTTTCATTTCCTTAAATCCAAATTGTTCCAAAAACAAATCGGAACCTACCCCTAAACCCAATTTACTTGCCATTCCAGGTATATGGTCATAAAAACCTTCCGGCTTATCAGTTAAAACGAATATAAACTTTTCATTGGGGGTTTCCTTTTTTAAGACGGAGGCAGCCTTTAAAAATACTTCCGCATTTTTGTGGCTATCAAATCTTATCGGGCACATTATCATTGTTTTTGATGAATCGAATCCTATTCTAGCAAGAATCGACTCTTTTTCTGCAAATGATGATAAAAACTTGATTTCTACCCCATGTTTAATTATTTTTATTTTTTGGGGATTAAATTTTTGAGCTATTAATATGTCTCGATTTATTTTACTTGGAACCACAACGGAATCAAAGAAATTATAAATTCTCGCTACCTCTAAAAAACAATCTTTCGCATCCTCTTGGAATTTAAAATCCTTCCATGGATTGGGCGCCCGATGATAAGTGAAAATAAGTGGGGTCTCAAAAGCGGTTTTTAGCATTAATCCCATGTATGCGCTGTCAAAATCATGCGCATGGATGATGTCGGGCGATATGTGGTGCCATATCGTCATTATTTTTTTAAGAATTTCATCAAAAGGCGTTCTCCTGCCGGAGAAATTATCGATGGAATCCTTTTTCACCTTCAAAACATTTAACCTTGATAGGTTTTCTTTTCCGCCTATATCTTCTATGGAATATTTTGAAAGTTTTTTCTTAGAAGATGTTAAAACAAAGACTTTGTTATTTTTATCTTTGGATATGAATGAGTGTGCCAGGTTTGCAACATGTGTAGCTACACCCCCTGAAGCGAGGGAAAAAGGGACAGGCAAGAAAAATTCCCCCCTGCCACCCGCACTATTCACCCTGCCACCTTCACCATTCAAACGGCAGCCTGACAAATCAAAATGGAGCCGGGGCGGATTCAAACGCGGCCCTAAAATATAATCACAAGGGTAAATCAACCTCACATCCGACGCTTGCGCGGGGGCATTACACCCCCTGCCGGAACAATCACGTAAAGTGTAATGTCAAATATAAGGCCGGCGCGGTTAATCCCAGGTGCTGCATTCACAAATGAGGCGCTTGCGCATGCAAAGGGTGCCCTCGCACGTGCAAACGGCGCCCTCGCACTTACAAACGGTGCCCTCGCACCTGCAAACGCTGCAAAATTATACACAAATGATGCGAAATTATATACAAACGCCGCGAAATATTACACAAATGCCGCAAAGTATTACACAAATGCCGCGAAATAATGCACAAACGCCGCGAAATATTGCACAAATGCCGCGAAAAAATGCACAAATGATGCGACATATTGCGCAAATGGTGCGAATTTATACACAAGTGACGTAAAATTATACGCAAGTGCTGCGAAAAAATATGCAAATGGCGCGAAATAACAATCATGTGATGCGAGAAAATACACAAACGGCGCGAAATTATAATCAGATGAGACGAATTTAGGCGCCAATAGGGCGCAGGCAAACTCGAACGATGCACATTCGGACGCAAATGATGCCCTTACGCGTGCAAATGGTCCACATGAACTTTCCAATGGTGCACTTGCAATTTCAAAGGGAAAAGAGATAATGGTTAATTGTCAATTGTTAATTGTTAATTTTTAATGGCGAAGGGGGAGGAGATGGAATAAACCCCTCGAAAAGGTACTGAGCCTGATGGTGTTTATAATGGAATCCCCTGGTTCAGTCCTACAAATAGAAACCCCTCGCAGAGGGGCGCGCCGCGGGACCATGGCCCTACCTTTTGAGGAAAAAGAAAAAACAGGGAGTTATCTGGCCCCAGCTATTGCCTTTTATCCCTATTAATACTATAATATACCAGATGCTTAAACATTGGGAAAAAATAGACATATTTATTGCCATCCTCTTTGTGCTTACCAATCTATCCTATTTTTTTCTCAATAAAACCATTTTCCAAACCTTCCTGTGGACGCTGATTATTACCGCTGTCCTTCGCTTACTGTATGTTATCAAAAAGAAACTGTTCTGGAAAGTCCGGAACCGGCTTATCTTCTCCGGCCTATTCCTGATCGCTACCCCCCTGTTCTTTTTGTCCATCTTCTTCTACTTCATCCTGAACATCATTATGGCCCAATACGGCATGGTGATTATGAACAACCTGCTGCGGGAAGAATTGGCCCAACTGGAAAACGGGGCCCCGCTTATCCTTTCCCAACCGGACCTGGAGAAATTATACTCCATCGACCGCTGGGAAAAAATGACCCCCAGCTACTACAATGTCGCTTTCTTCGACGTAGAATCAAACACGCTAATAAATAGGTTCAAATACCCCCCGGCCCTGGATTTAACCGGGTTACCCTCGGAAGATTTCAGCGGCTATTTCATGCTTAAAGACAAACTCTACTACGGCTGCCTAAAAAAAAATAATAAACGCGCCATACTCATCTGCCTGACCGTCAACCAGGAATTCCTCGACAAATTTACCGCTGTCAGCGATTTTCGCATGAAATATCAAAACCCAAACAAAGACAAAACCAAAGCTGCTCTGGAAATTGCTTCCGATCCGGAACTGATGAACAATGAGTCGTTTATCACCTTCCCCTGGCTTTTCAAATACACCTTCACGGATTTTAATGTAAGCGAAAACCAAAAACCCCTGGTGAGATCGAATTATTTCTGGTTTTTCTTAGATATGGATAAGATTTTCCGGAAGATTTCAGGCGTCGAGTCCCCCAGCACGCAAACGGATTTGAAGAAAGGCATCTATTTACTGGTTTTTCTATTTGGAAGCTGCGTTGTCGCCTCATTCATTATCGGTTTGCGCAGCGTCATGGTGATTACGCGGTCCATTCATCTCATTTCCCAGGGCACCAGGCGCATCAGGAACGGGGATTTTTCTTTTCGCATTAAAACCCGGTCCGGCGACGAACTACAAGACCTGGGAGAATCTTTTAATGAAATGGCCGCCGGCATCGATCGCCTCTTGATCGACGAAAAAGAGAAAGAACGCCTGGAAGAAGAACTGCGCATCGCCAGGAGCATCCAATTGAAATTGTTGCCCCCGGATACCTTTGCCAGTGAAGAATTCGAAATCGCTGCCGTCAATATCCCGGCCACTGAAATCGCAGGGGACTACTTCGATTATTTTTATAAAAAAGATGCGTACCTATCCATGCTGGTGGCGGATGTCTCGGGCAAAGGCGCTTCCGCTGCTTTTTATATGGCCGAATTGAAAGGAGTCATCAATCACCTGCAAAAAACCGAATTGACCCCGGCTGCACTCATCGCCGAATGCCACAGCAGTTTAAACGCTTCCTTTGACAGGGTTACTTTTATTACGATTACCATGGCAAGGTTTATCCTCCCACAAAGAAAATTCCAACTGGCCCGGGCCGGCCATACTCCCGCTATCTTTTACAATGCCCGGGAAAAAAAGTGCAGCCGCATCTACCCGGACGGCGTCGCCATCGGCCTAATCAATTTTTCCAGGGATAAAATGAAAGAGATCGAAGTCGACTACCACAAAGACGATATCTTATTCTTATTTTCCGACGGCTTATCCGAAATAATGAATGAACAGGAAAATATGCTGGGCATGGAAAACCTGGAAAAGATCATCAGCCAAAACAGCCACCTCCCCGCCGAAGAAATCAAACAAAAAATCCTGGATTTCAGTATCCGCTTCTCAGAAACTGAAATCTCCCGGGATGATTTGACATTCATTATATTGAAAGTAAAAAAATAATGGTGCGATAAATGATTGAAGAACTTGAGCAACTATTAAACTATACCTTCAAAAATAAAGAGCTCTTAAGAACAGCACTGATCCATAAGTCCTATAATGAAGGCATGCAAAAAGACCTGCCGGACAACGAGAAACTGGAATTCCTGGGCGACTCGGTAATCAACCTCGTCATTACCGACCACCTGTTCAAGAATTATACTCATTTGAAAGAAGGCGAATTGTCGAAACTAAAAGCCCACCTGGTTTCCAGTACCACCTTGTATAAAATTTCCCGCGGCATTGACCTGCCTGATTTCCTGATGCTGGGCAAAGGCGAAGAAAAAAATAACGGTCGTAATAATAAGAAAATCGGCGCGTCTGTCTTAGAGGCCGTAGTGGGCGCCATTTACCTGGACTCGAACTACAAACTTGCATCCGCTATTACCATCTCTCTATTCAAAGATTTCCTGGAGAAATTCGCGGAGAAAGCAGTAAAGATTAATGACTATAAATCCGAACTGCAAGAATTGATCCAGAAGAAGTATAATTTCCTGCCGCTGTATAAAATTATGTCCCAGGACGGGAAACCGCCGGATGTTTCTTTTACCGCCGGGGTTTACATCCAGGACACGCAGATCGGGCTCGGAACCGGGAAAAATAAACGAAAAGCGGAACAAGACGCGGCCTTTAATGCGCTGCAGAAGATCGAGGAGTTCATGAATTATGAAAAACTCTCCGAAGTTTTTTTCCTAAAAAACGATTAAGGATAACCTGATGAACAACGAAAAAAAAAGAAAAACGTTTAAGTTACCACATACGCTGGTTTTGATCTATGTCATTGTGATTTTGGTGTACGCCTTATCCTGGGTTGTTCCCTCCGGTGAATTCCAGAGAGAAGAAAAGGTCATCGAAGGTACAACCCGGAATATCCCGGTCCCAGGGTCCTTTAAATACATAGAAAAAAAATCCCTGGGACCTGAAGCGCTCCTGCTTTCTCCCATCAAAGGATTCAAAGACGGGGCCGAGATTATTGCTTTCCTTTTTGTCATCAGCGGCGCCTTTATGGTGATCCAGAAAACAGGCACCATTGATATGGCCATTAAACGAATGGCCGATGCTTTCGCTGTTCGCCCCAGGCTCCAAAATTTCGTCATCCCGGTCTTAATGGTGGTCTTCTCCCTGGGCGGCGCTATCTTCGGGATGTGCGAAGAAACCATTCCCTTTATCCTGATCTTTATTCCCCTGGCCATTTCCATGGGCTATGATTCCATCGTAGGTGTGGCGATTCCTTTCCTGGGCGCAGCCGCGGGTTTTGCCGCTGCGTTTTTTAACCCCTTTACCGTGGGCATCGCCCAGGGTTTGTCCGGTTTACCGATTTATTCCGGTTTAACCTACCGCCTCCTGGTCTGGGTAATCGGTACCGTGGTTATTATTACCTTTGTGATGGTCTACGCCCGGAAAGTGAAAAAGAACCCGGGATCCAGCCCGGTATATGAACTGGACCGGCACTGGATTCATCATACGGAATCCAATCAAATCGACACTTCCAAATGGAGTTGGAGAAACCGGGCCATCCTGTCGGTATTCGGCATCAGCATTTTAATCTTGATCTGGGGTGTCCTTGTGGAAAAATGGTACATCATGCCGATTGCCGGGCTGTTTTTCGCGCTGGGCATCGTGTCCGGTTTCCTGGGCAAAATGTCCGCCAGCGACATCGCCGTGAATTTCGTTTCCGGGGCCAAAGATATGATGAATGTAGCGTTTATTATCGCCTGCGGCAGGGCCCTATTATCCGTCGCGCAAGACGGACAGATCATGGACACGCTGCTTTATTATGCATCCAATGTGATTTCCGGGTTCCCCAGGATCATGGTGGCCCAGATGATGTTCGTTACCCAGTCGATAATTAATTTTTTCATTCATTCGGGAACGGCTCAGGCTACATTAACCATGCCCATTATGGCCCCGCTCAGCGATTTGGTGGGCGTTACCCGGCAAACGGCGGTCATGGCTTTCCAGCTCTGCGAATTTATCAACCCGGTTCTGCCAACTTCGGGCGTTACTATGGCGGTCCTGGGCGTAGCGAAAATCCCCTGGGAAAAATGGGCAA
>JAUPLE010000720.1 GCA_030837085.1 Acidobacteriota bacterium
ATCCTTTGGTTTTGCCCGGGAAAACCAATTAAAAACCATTATACATGATCTAAACAGGATGTCAAGCATTTTCCAAAGAAAAGTATTCTTCGCATATAGCGAAGTCAACTTGATTTTCACATCCTTCCCGATAGCCCAAAAAAGGCTAATACTAAAAGGCGACCACCAGATACGGAATATATGGCGAATTCCCCGAAATTTTTTTTAGAAAAAAACTTGACAATTAAGATTTTTTAAGGTATATTGTCGATATGTTTCATCTAAAATCTAACTTTGAGTTTTCGAGACGGATATTTTTTAGCATTAAGGATGTTTCCTGGCTGCAGTCGTATCTTCATGTTTTCTCCTTAGATATTCCCATCGCAGGTCAAAGCTTCTGTGAGATGTTTGGACCCTCCGTAAATGTCTCACAGGCATGGTGGATGATATCATTTTGGGTGGCAACACTGTTTTGGGTATCATCCCTACATGCTCAGCCGGTTTTACCGGTTCTTACCCGGATACCCCCTGAACTCAAAGGAGATCCGTCGAGAGTCCCTTTGTTTCATGGACGTACCCCCTATATTTGTGAATGGCCGGCGACGCATGGGTTGGGAGCAAATAACTCTCCCTCCCCCTGGCTCTCAACCCATGCGGCGTTGGTTTCTTTTAAAAACCAATGGCCCACAGAACACACGGAACACACAGATAACACAGAAAACTCCGCCCACGAATTAATTGAATTAAAAGAAGAGCCACGGACACGCGCCCACAACACGGACAAACACGGACAACTTTTTAATTCGCCCTCTTACCTAAGATGTTTGAAATGTCATAAAAAAGACCCCAAACCGGCGCAAGGTAGATATCACACTCTTTCACTTGCGCCGCTGGGGTTCCGGCTAATCGTCCAATCAAATATATATGGCCGTTTCGGTACAGGGGATATATTTAGAAAATCCCCTGTACCCCAGCGGCTTTATTTTTTTTATGCATTCATTTTGAAACCTAAATTGATTACGCCGACCGTGGGGGCGTCCTGGATGATTTGTAATACGCTCCAAAATCCCTCCTGGAGTAATGATTATCCACAACGCCTCCCGGCGGTTTTTTCCCCTTTCATAGCAGCAGCTAAAACCAATAAAGGAGAACTTATTATGATAAAAAATTACCGCATGGTCATCGACCTTTCAATCAACATCTCCGAACAAATATCCCCTGAATTAATCAGGAAAGCCAAAGAAAACACCATCGGAGATACAGTCGTCTACCTCCAACAAGGTTACCTTGATATGCTCCAACATATCATTAACTACATCAGTACCCGCGAGGATTTATTTAACGAATGCGTTTATGGGCATCTGCTCTTCAAATTGATGTCATATAACTCGGATGAAGATTTGGAAGATACCCTGGACTTTGAACCGGATTTGTTCGAAAATAATTTACAACTGGCTGCCGAAGCAATGGGCCCGGAATATGCGAAATTTGTCAGGCAATTGTATCAATATCAATCCGATGAAGATGATGAATCTAATGCGGCCCCAGTACAAGGCAGCGATATCATTATCCTGGCGGAGGCGGAAGCGAATGCCAAAAAAGAAGAAATACCTTATGAAGAACGGGAAGTCCTCATCGAATTACTCCACTTGTGTTTATTGGACAGCACCATTTTAAGCTCAAGCCTTGCACCTGTAACGGGAGAAATATTAAAACACACTGGTGAATAGGAATGATCAGCCCGGATATGATCCCCACATTTTACCGGCATTATAAACAATGCATGGATAAAGTCGTAAATGATCAGTTTATCAAAGAAAGATTGTTGGATTTCAGTTTTGATAACTGCAGCCTGGTATTATGTATGGATACCTACCACAAAGCCAATAAAGCAGAGAAGGCGCTTAATCTCGAAATAGCAAAGTCAAATCCCGCCCGGAGACGCTATGAACAGGCCATGAAAAAAGCCTATTATTCGTTTACTAAACACATGGATTTTTTAAATTTGGCCTTTAGTTTTAATGCCAAGGTACGAATCGCACTGGGTTTATTAGACCAGGCGGATTTAAAAAGCCCGGAGCAATGGTATATATTTGCACTGAGTGTATACCGGAAGGTTTTAGTCGATACCTCGATTCATGAACAATTGTTTGCCTTTAATATCACTGTTGACCAATTAAGAAAGGGCCGGATAGATGTACAAATTGCCCAGGAAACTTATAATAAATTAACCACTGAAATACCGGGGGCAAAAAAATTGCTGGACAACAGGGATGGCCTGGTCCTGGAATTACAGCACATTATATTCGAATTAGAGATTATTTGTATCTATGCACTCGCCGATAATCCGGGGTTGATAGCTGAACTGGGACTGCCGATAATGCACGCCATAAAGCCGCCCATCAGACCAAAAACAATACCTGCCACCTTAAAAAAAGTCAAAATCATGTTCAAGAAAGAACTCCGCGAAGCCGCGGAACACAGCCAGGTAACCAATGCCTAAAATAACCTTCAACATAAAAGGAGATGAACAATGAAAGAAATTACAATTAGCCCAGAGTTTGTCAAAAAATCAAATGTGTTGCTGAGCAAACTATCGAAAGATACTGCTTTCAAGACAAGACTTTTCAAAGAGTTCAATAAAGACGCCGACTTTATCAAAGAGAGTATTGAACTCTGTCAAAATGCCCTGTCTGCTGAAGATGAATATGAAAAAGAGACCAAAGAAGCCACAGCGGCCAAAGATGATTTTGAAAAAAAATATAACGCCGCCAGGTTTAACTATACCAGGCACACATCCTTTTTGAAACTGCTCTTGAAATACGATGTCAAAAAACAAACAGCGTTGGGTTTAATTGGCAGGGAAGAGCCAAAAAGCCAGGAAGAATGGTTCATCCATGCCCTGGATGTGTACGATAAGATAATAGGGGATTCTTCCGCTGCGGGATTAATGGGAGAGTACAATTTCACATTGCCGGATTTACGGCAAGGCCATCAATCGGTCGTTGAAGCGCATTCCGCCAACGATACCTTAGCCAAAGAAAGCGCGGAAGCAAAGTCGGCGATGTTTAATAAAGACCTTACCTTCAATGATTTATATGACCGGATGCAGTTCATCCAGTATTTCTGCTATTATATATTTTTGAAAGAACCGAAAAGACTTAAAGAACTGGGGCTGCCCATTATCGATAACGAAATTGGGGCTCTTATTAATGTCAAGGCAAAAGACATGGTAAAAGACGCCTCTATTACGAAAGATATGGTGAAGGATGCCAGCATAACCTAAGCACGTGGCGCGTGCACCCTATCAGTAGAACTGAACCGAAAGGTTTACCTTCGTAACACCATAAGGCTCGGGACCATGGGTATTGGGTAAATAAAAGTTTTTGGAGGGTCCAGGGAACCTTTTTTCAAAAAGGTTCTCTGGCTGCCAGAGGCAGTAATTTTTGTAGGTTCCGAGCCTGATGATGTAAGGAACTTTAACCTTCCGGTACGGTCCTACAAAGTGGCCCCCCGCGCCGCGGGGCAGCATGGGGCCGTTTCCCGGCCCCTATTTTTTACCCCGGTTGATTTTTTCTTCCAATGCCTTACAATTTTGAGCGTATTCCAGGACCACTTCCTCTTTTTGTTTTTCCAAACCCAGCCGCTCCATCTCATCGTAAAACATTAAAATATAATTCTCCGCTTCTTTTGTTTTCCCGGCATTTTCCATGAACTCGATGAGCCGGCGATACATCCCCGGGTAATAATAAACAAACCTGATATCGTTTTTCAGATCTGGCGACGGCTTGGCTGCATCTTTGATTTTAGCGGCCCATTTCTCTACTTCCTGGATATTGCCGGAATCAAAGTAGGCGTATGACGCCCAGGAAATGATATCGATATCTTTGATAAGATCAAAGGCACTGCCCTTTCGCTTCATAAAATCATTGAAAAACGATATGACCTTTTCAGGGTCGCCGAGCTGTAGATACCAATTCATAATAGTCACTAGACCATCATTTCCTTTTAAATAGTATTTGAATTTATCCGGGTAATAGGCGTTTACAATACCCGCGAATAATTGTTTATTGTACATGAAAAATTCTTCCCTACCCTGCGCCCGTGGGATATTCTCCACGAGAACCCAGGCCATTTTTTCATA
>JAUPLE010000721.1 GCA_030837085.1 Acidobacteriota bacterium
TTTAAAATAAGGCCTGACCACATCATCGTCCAGGTTGTATTTGGATTTTCTCAGTTTTTCCGCGTAAAACCACCAGTCCCAGGGTTGGAGTTTGAATTTTCCCCCTTCTTTATCGATCAGTTCCTGGAGTGCGGCAGCCTCATTCTTAGCCGCGGCCAGGGCCGGTTTCCACAATTCGAACAGCAGCTTATAGACATTTTCCGGCGTTTTGGCCATATTTCGTTCAATCATAAATTGGGCAAAGTTCCCGTAGCCCAGTAGTTTTGCTTTGTCAATGCGCAAAGCAATAATCCGCGTCAAAATCGCCCTGTTGTCCAATTGATCGCCGTGACTGCCGCGGGTGATATAAGCCTTGAATATCTTTTCCCTGAGGTCGCGCTTTTCAGAAAACTGGAGGAAAGGGAACAGGCTGGTTTTTACAAGAGTAAATACCCATTTGCCTGCAAGGCCCTTGCTGGCTGCGACCTGGGCGGCTTCATCGATAACCCACTGGGGCAGACCGGCCAGGTCGTTTTTTTGTTCCACTACCAATTGGAACCGGTTATCTTCCGCCAGGACGTTATCCGCGAATTTAAGGGAAATAACGCCGAGTTCTTCGTTGATTTTTCTCAGCCGGTCTTGGTTTTCCGGGGACAAGTTAGCGCCGCCCCTGACAAAGTTCGAATAGCATTCTTCCAGGATCGTTTGCTGCGCTTCCGTGAGATTTAATTGATCTTTCTGGGCATACACAGCTTTTACCCTTTGGAACAGTTTCTCATTAAGGAACATATCGTCCCTACTTTTGGTTATTAAGGGGGATGATTCCCTGGCCACGGCCTGGAGTTGGTCGTTGGTATCGGCGGAGCGCATGGCGGCGAAAACATTCTCTACTGCTCGCAGCAGCGCGCCGCTGTTATCCAATGCTTCAACCGTATTGGTGAAGGTAGGGGCTTCCGGGTTAGCGACAATCGCCTGGATTTCCGCCTGCTGCTGGGCGATTCCCTGTTTAATCGCCGGTAAATAATGCTCAACTTTTATTTTATCAAAAGGAGGAACGTCGAACGGGGTATTGTAGGGGTTTAAAAAGGGGTTATCTTCAGCGGCAGCCGCGAATGCGGCAAGAAACAACAACACAAACAATATATGAAATTTGATTGGTTTTATTTTTAGGTTTTTCATACAGAGATTGTACAATAAAACACCTGTTCATTTCAATAAGTACGGTGGTTTTTGCAGCAATTTAATTTTAAAAATTTCGGGCGTCCACGGGAAATACGGCGACGTCCCTACATAAAATCGATCGATTAGCAATCGAATTTACCTGAATTATGCGGAAATTTTACCCTGGGTAGGGGCAGACCTATGTGTCTGCCCCATCAAAAAAATATTTCCACCGTCAATACAAAAATTCCCTGCCGGGAACGACATCGTTAGACGCCTGGAAAAAAAATTTACCACCCGGACGTATCATTTTTTATGCCTAAATACTTAATTATTTAGGCAAAGAAATATACTATCTTGCCAAGATAGTAATTTATTTAGGTAAAATAATTAGTTATCTTGCCTAAATAACTGTTTTTCTTGCCTAAAAGATTGACAATTGACCCGCCTAATTGTATAATCTCCGCCTGGATAATTTTTATCAACGTAAGGGAAAAAGGATTTCCCCGGTTGGATCGAAAGAATGGCCTCACAGGCCGGAGGTAAATCATGGCGAAAGAAGTTCAAGCGGTTCGAGCATATACACCCCGCGTGGTGCAAGGACAAGTGGTGGAAATGTCAACATTGGCGAAAATCATTGCCGGGCGCACGAGTTTCAATACCGGGGCAATACTCAATATGCTTTATAATACTATTTGGCAATTTCTGGTTTTTTTAGCTAGAATTTTCAAGCGGCCTCCTGGTAAATGTTTTTTGATGAGGTTTTCAGGTATCCCAAAACGGCGGGAATTATTTCATTTCCTTTTTTTGTAAGCACGTATCGATAAGATTTTGGCATTTTTTTTATTATCCCATGCGCCCGTAATAATTGGATTTTTCGAGTCATTAACGAAGCAGTTCCATGTCTTTCCTTTTCACTTGAGGGCTTATCTAATTGTGGATATAGGATTTCGACCAATTGCCGATTTCGGAACCCATTTAGACAAAATTCGCTTAGGGCAATAGCCTCCAGAAGTTCTCTATCCTCTGTGGCCCATGGCCTGATACCGCGAATTCTCTTTCGTTTCCATTCTATCGGTTTGCACACCGGTTCAATTAAATCCTTAATCGTAATATCTGTATTAAGTCCGGCTAATGCCGCTGCATATCGGTCGTTACAAGCCTGGGACACCTGAACAAGTGGATAAATATCTGAAACCCCTTTACGCATTTTCCGCCATTGAGGCTTACCTTTTTTCCCTTTCCCTTTTCCTTTTCTTTTTCCCAACCGTATCAATTTTTCCGTGGACCTGGCTACTCTAAAATCTCGGGGATTATTGATGGTGGTCTCTATCCTAAGGATACTGCCTTTTTTATCATACATTTTTACTGAGTTGTTATTTACGTGATGCTTTACCCGCATGCCTTCCGGTCGCTTTTTATAATCACTGCTCACTTCACCTTTAAAATTACCATTAAATATTTTGCTACCTAAAAAACGCATCACGTCGGGGCTTGAAAAAGAAGATATGGCGCCTCTCACCAATTGAGGATAGATCGAAGCTAGTGCTGCCGGTGATTTAAACATCACATCGGTGGCCCATTCACTCTGGTATATTATCCAATAATAGGATATCTTATATTTATTGAAAATTTCATTGAAAGCGGGATTCAGACGATTGGCAATTTTATCCATAGCTTTTGGCCAGTTTAACGCTAGCTGCTCTTTCATTATCGCCTGAGCGCGGCTCAAATCCTCTATCTTAAGAAAACAATTATCACTCTTAAAATAAACAACCCCGGCCTTAGTCAGGTGACGAGATAACCACTCTCGACCATTGAGGCAAATCTGAATTCGAAACGGAAACCACGTCTGAATTCGGGCACTCATGAAGCCAAATTCATCGTCAATCCAATAATGATATAAATGCAGGCATTTTCGTTTACGCGGTTTGAGTTCCAATTTTTTTTCCTCTTTATTCCGATACAATTCATAACTCTGAAAAACTTCCACACTGGTTAAAACACAAATTAGCCCATTCTCAATCTTATCTGATTTCATTATTTCACGGGCAATTTTTTCTTTATCAGCGCTACTGGAGGCAAGGTACTTTATGGGGCGATTCAACGCTTTAGCCTCTGTCAGAGAAGCGGTTTTCAGTTTCAAGCTGGTGCGCTCAACGTAACTGCCAAAATCTTTCAACAATACGCCAATGCTCCAAAGAAAGTCCAGCATACCGTAATTAACCGATAAAGAACGCAAGACACCATGGACAACAAGGCGGTCAAATCCGCTGATAATACCTGTTATCAAATCCGCATGTTTTTCAATAAACGATTTCATTTCAAGCGCCTTCTTTTGGCATGCAAAATTGCATATAACACTTCAAAAGCAATAGGGATTTTGAAATTTTTCTTTTCTCAAGCTTGTTTCCTTGAAGGAAATAGAATATACTTCTTTTACTGGGCATGTTTTTCTCCTTTAAAAGGGTGGCCAACCCCAACAGAATATTATAGAGGAAAAAACATGTCCAGTATATGTCTACCCTTTTTTTATCCTTATCTTGTTTGTCCCGACTGCCGGCCATTGACATAACTTCGCCGGGGGGACATGGAAAGGTGGTGGTTGGGGGGTTTGGGTGATAGGCGGATAAGGAGGTGCCTAAGTCCCCCCAATTTAATAGCTACTCCCGTAGGGAGGCCCCTTTAACTTTGGTTGCGGCTTACCGCGATGCGTCTTCTGTGTATTCTGTGGTGGGCCACAATTAAATCATTACCAATTCGATGGATATATTACGGTTCCCCAGGAGTTCGGATTCCAGGATGGCTTCGGGCTGGGTGTGCGCTTCGATAACTCCTTTATATACCCCCCGCTGCGCCTGCCTGTCCTTCAAATAAATCCGCTTGATGGTTAATGAGTCTTTGAATTTGTTATATATTTTCCGCATCTCTTTGCCCAACTTGCGCACGGTCTTATCCTTAATCTCGATATGGTAAACATTGGCAAAGGGCGGCAAATGAAACCACTCCCTGTATTTTAATTCCCGTCCGAAAAACCCTTCTTCGTCATTGATCAACTTCAATGAATAATGGAAATGAAACGTGGAAAAGATATCGAGACTGCCCCCCTTCTTGATTAATTCGCGCAGCTCCGCTGCCATGGAAAAAATTTTCTCAGCCGCATCGTACTCGTCGATATTGAAATAAGATTCGGGTCGCATATAAATCACGGCATCGAACATGTTGTTGAACAACGGATTCAATATCACCGGCGTGGAGATAATGATTTTGCTGTCTTCGATCCGCTTCAGCAGCGAATACATATGCTCATCTTTTAATCCATCGGCCGAAAGAGTCATTATACCGGTCTCCACTACCTGCTGCTTAAGCGCCTTTTTTAACGAGGCAATACTAATATCTTCTACCAGGGCCAACGGCTCGCCGCAGCGATTACATGAGGTAAAGGTTTTTTCTTCCTGCTCACAGTGGGGACATTTTATATTATACTCACCGTCTACCTCGACAGACCGGTCACAGGAAGGACACCTGAGAACTTTTTTACATTTCCCGCAATAAAGGAAATTGAAACTCTCTTTTTTATTCAACACCACCAGGACTTTTTTATTTTCCAGGAAATAGCTGTTCAGCAATTGGACAAAATCCGCGGGGATTCCTTTGGTCCCACCGCGCACCATGCGCACTTCAGCAGTAATCTTTTCTTCCCGTTTGTCTTCGATGAAAATCTGGGACCGACTGTGGAAAGAGCGTACGGTATGGGTGGAAAAACCTTCCATTAACGAGATATTATTATGGAGGGCCCGCAGCTCGGAAAGTAAGCGAATATTGTATTTGGAAAAATGGCTGCGACTGTAAACAGCGGAACCGGCGCGCTCGCAAATGACGGCCCCTAAATTTGGTATGGGCAGCATGACAGCCGATTGCCCCCCCACCACGACGCCGGTCTTACCGGCCAACGCGTAATCATGCCAGAGGGTTTCCCGGTCTTTGGGTTTTACCTCGGAATTATAAAGGTCCACGCTTCCTCTAACTGTAGCAGGTTGGAGTTTTTCCGCCAGGTAAGCGGCGGTTAAATTATCCGGGACCGTAATAAGCACGCTTTTGCCATGACTGAGGCAATCATGGATGATCTCGCGGTAACGGGTTTCGCGGTGGTAACCGATAAGGAACCGGTTCTCCCGGGTTTCGTGACCGTAATTATGCCGATTAAAACCGCCCAGAAATTCTGCTTCGGGTCCATGATTGAGAGAAACCCCCGGGGCGGAATCCCAGGATTTGTAAAATCCCTGGATGGCGCCGGTGGAGGACAATCGCTGCAGCTCGTCGAGGGAATAGCGATGTAATTTTTCAACTTTTCCATCTTTTTCTTTATTCTCAAAATAAATGGCGCTGATGGGCTTTTGGGAAGGGGGGAGCGCGGCATCCAGCAGCATGCCCACGGAAGTGAAGTATACCCCGGAAACGGCTTTAACAAATGCCAGGAAATGTTTATCAGGCAAATACCCGTCCTTGACAACGCCGAGGATATCTTTCACCTTACCTTTGTAATGGGAATGGGTATCTGTCACCCAGCCGGTGGTGATACGATTTCCCAGGGGAATAACAACCCTGAGCCCGGGTTTTAACAGGGCCGGGTTGCCGGTGTAATGATAGGATAGGGATTCAAAAATATTCAATGAGGGTGAGACCTGGATTATCATTACGTCATTACTCCGCTGCGCCATTACTTGGCGGCGCATCTATTGTACCGGCGCCGTGAACAATAGCCAGTACTTTTTCCATATCGCGCCACATGTCCCATTTGGCTTTGGAAACGGCATCCGGGGACTGCTGGCGAAGGATATACGCGGGGTGGTAAGTAGGGATAACCGGGATACCGTGGAACTCGAACTGTTTGCCCCTTTGTTCCATGATGGAATAATCGACGTCTAACAGATTATTCATGGCGACCTTGCCCAGGCAAACAATGACTTTGGGGCGTAAGATTTCCAATTGCCTGATCAAAAATGGCATGCAAGCGTCTACTTCGTCTTTTAAAGGGTCGCGGTTGTTGGGTGGACGGCATTTGACGATATTGCCGATAAACACGGTCTCACGGGTGTAGCCCATCCTGGCGATAACTTTATCCAGTAATTGGCCGGCTTTGCCGATAAAAGGTCTGCCGAAATTGTCTTCGGTCTCACCCGGTCCTTCGCCGATGAACATAATGTCCGGGGAAGTACTGCCTTCGCCCGGGACATAATTCTTCTTGGTTTTATGCAATTGGCAGCGAGTGCAGTTCTTTATCACACGGGTGACTTCGTCCAGGTCGGCCAGCGGATTTTTATGTTCTCGCTCGATAAACCCGGCGCCGATCTCACGATAAAATTTCAATATTTCATTCAATTCTTCCATGTTTATTCATTCATTCAAAAACTTTTTTGTCCACTGATTACACAGATTACACGGATTTATCTTTTTTTTAATCAGTGTTAATCAGTGTAATTTGTGGACCAATTTTTCAATTTCATCCCACACCCGTGCAGCCAGGCAGGATTTTTCCATCATTTCCAGTTTTTGGAAACCGCCGGCAGTAACAAAATAGACCTGGTTCTTATCCACATGAAACGCCGGGTTTTGCGCGGATACTTCATTCAGTACTAGGAGGTCCAGGTTTTTCCGCTTGAATTTTTCCCGGACATTTTCCAATATATTATCGGTTTCCGCCGCATAACCCACCAGGATTTGGCCCGATTTTTTCCGCTGCCCCAGTTCGAATAATATATCCGGGTTTTTCACCAGTTGTATTATTAGTGTCTCCTGGCTCTTTTTTATTTTTTCCTTCGAATATTGGGCTACCCGGTAATCGCTCACCGCGGCGGCCATGACGATAACATCGGCGGCGTCGCTGTACTGCCGCAATTGCTCCCTCATTTCCAGGGCGGTCTCCACCGGGATAACGGTGAAACCGGGGTTCTCCATGTTCAAACAGGTGGGGCCGGTGATAAGTATAATTTCGGGGATACCTCTTTTTAGGGCTTCATTAGCCAGTTGCAGTCCGCTCTTCCCCGAGGAACGGTTGGAAAGAAAGCGCACCGGGTCAATGGGTTCCACGGTTGGTCCGGAGCAGATAACGATTCGTTTAAACATGGGTGGGTTTGAGATTCACAACGTAATTATAAATATCTTCCGGGGCCGGCAGTTTGCCTTTGCCTTCGTATTTGCAGGCCAGGGAACCTTCCACCGGTTCGATGACTTCTACGCCCCGCGCTTTTAAGCGGGCGATGTTTTCAAGGACCGCCGGATGTTCCAGCATGTGGGTATTCATGGCCGGGGCAATCACCACCTTCTTGTAAAAAGCCAGGTAAGTGGAAGATAACAAATCATCGGCAATGCCGTTGGCCATTTTGCCGATGATGTTGGCCGTGGCCGGCGCGATCAGCAATAGATCGTTCCGGTCGCAAATACTCACATGCAGCACCGGGTCCTGGCGTCTTTCAAACATTTCAGTGAATACGTTACCCGGGGCAAAAGTCTCAAAAGTATAAGCCGGTATCAGTTCCTGCGCCGCCCGGGTCATGATGACGCTTACCTGGTGGTTGTTCTTTTGAAAAATGCGCATAATATCAACGGCCTTGTAGGCGCTGATGGAACCGGTCACCCCCAATACAATATTCATTCTTTACCTCCCGTCAACAATCGTTTAATAAAATATTCGCGCCTAGCCGTGGTGTTCCGGTAAGCCGTATATATGGAATTTAAAATAAAAAACGCCTGGTCCAGGTCTTTATTGACAACGATATAGTCGTAAATCTCGTATTCCTTCAATTCTTGCCGGGCAATTTCCAGGCGTTTCCGGGTATTTTCATCCTCTTTCTTTTCCCGTTTCAGGAGGCGGTTTTGCAGTTCTTCAAGGGAAGGGGGAACAACAAAAATAAACAACGCCTCCGGGTATTTTTTGCGGATATTGCCGGCGCCCTGGACGTCGATATCCAGCGCCAGGAACTGGTTGTACCCGGAATTTCCCTTGGTTTCAATTTCCCTATAACCCGTGCCGTAATAATTGCCGTAAACCTGCGCCCACTCCACGAACTCATTATTATCGATCATTTGCCGGAATTGTTCCCCGGTAACAAAATAATAATCCTTCCCGTCGATTTCTCTTTCGCGCCGGGGCCGCGTGGTGTGGGAGACAGAGAAAACAATTTCCCGGTGTTTTTGTAAAAGCCGGCGGATGAGGGTAGATTTGCCGCTGCCGGACGGACCTGAGATAACGATTAAATTATTCATCCTCAACCTTGCCTTATTCGATATTTTGAACCTGTTGTTTTATTTTTTCAATTTCCCTGCGAATTTCCAGCACCTGCTCATGGATATCCATGGAGTTGGTTTTTGCCGCAATGGTATGAGTTTCCCGCGTCATTTCCTGGGCCAGGAAATCGGCTTCCTTTCCTTTTACCGACAGCCGGGTATCATGGACCAGGTCTTTAAAACGTTTGACATGGGTTTCCAGCCGTTGGATTTCTTCGTTGATACAGCCTTTTTCCGCCATTATGCCGGCTTCCTGGACAATGCGCCGTTCATCCATTTCCAATTCACCCAAATACTTAGCGATCTTTTCCTTAAACCTGGCAAAAATCTCTTTCTCTACCTGGTCGGCTTCAGCTTTTATAGCTTCCAGGTTGGCCTGGATTTTTTCGCAATTGCCCAACAACCCGGTTGCCATGGCCTGGCCCTCGATTTCTCGACTGTGTAAAAAATCTTTGAACACTTTTTCAATGCAGCCCTGGATCTCCGCCGCCTCTTTTTCAGCAAAATGTTCGGATGAATATTCCAGGCGAAAGATCATGGGGATTTTTAATAGGGCGTCCATGGACAGGGTAATATGTTCGCCGTACAGTTGCTTATAATGAACCAATTTATCCAGAACGCCGGTCAGCAGCCGTTCGTTCAATTGAATAGCGTATTGGGACTGATCCTGCTGAAAGAGATCGAAAGAGACTTCGATTCTCCCCCGGGACACGTTGTCTTTCATAATATCCTTGATCCATTTTTCCGTTTCCGGGTTAACGCCGCTGCCTTTGAACATGATTTCGAGAAACCTGTGGTTCCATGAACGGAACGATACATACACGCTAATGGTTTCAAGCTCGAAACGTCCCTCTGCAAACCCTGTCATGCTTTTCATTTTAATTTTCCATCTCGGGGAATTGCAAAACATACAGTGAATAATAAAAACCTTTTTTTGCCAGGAGTTCTTTATGGGCGCCGCTTTCCTTGATTTCACCGTTTTGCAGCACCAGGATTTTATCCGCCTGGATGATGGTAGAAAGGCGGTGGGCGATGACAAAAGTGGTTCTTCCTTTCATCACCTCTTCCATAGCTTCCTGGATCAAACTTTCAGACTCCGAATCCAGCGAGGAGGTGGCTTCATCGAAAACCAGAATAGCGGGTTTTTTCAAGATGGCCCTGGCAATGGAGATGCGTTGGCGTTGGCCCGTGGAGAGTAAGACACCCCTCTCCCCCACCATTGAATTGTACTTATCCGGGAGGTTTTCGATAAAATCCGCGGCGCGGGCAATCTCCGCGGCGCGCTTCACATCATCCGGGGAAAAATCCTTGCCGCCGTAGGTAATATTATTCATTATGGTATCGTTGAATAAAAACACATCCTGGGTTACCAGGCTAATGGAGTTCCTGAGAGAGGCCAACGAAACATCCAGGATGTTATGGCCGTCCACCAGGATTTCCCCGGAGTCCGGTTCATAAAACCGCAATAGTAAATTCATCAACGTGGTTTTACCGGAACCGCTGGCCCCTACTACGGCCACCAATTCATTGGACCGGGCGGTAAAATTGACATTCTTGATCACCGGCAATCCCGGTTCATAGGAGAACGAGACATTTTTAAAAGCGACAGTTCCCTTTACTTCAGGGAGATCGATGGCCGAGGGTTTGTCGCTGATGGGGTTGGGTGTATCGATAATTTGCAGCACCCGTTCGTAGCCGGCTTTCCCTTGTTGGTAATCGTTGTTGGCCTGGGAAAGGCGTTTGATGGGGTTATACATGATAAGAAGGGCCATGAAGAAACCGGCGAATTTACCCGGGTCCATGGTCCCGGCGGCAATGCGCTGGCCGGCCACGGCAAAGATGCCGAACGCCACCAACCCGCCGAGGGAGTGCATTACCGGCGCGGCCAAAGAATAAACCATGGCGATCCGGGAATTGATTTTATAATACCGCTGGTTCAAGCGATTGAATTTATCGATTTCGTATTGCTCCATATTGTAAGCTTTTACGATCTTGTTACCGGCCACGGATTCCGCCAGGAAATTGGAAAGCTCGCCAATGGTTTCCTGGGCCTGGATGCCCCGTTTTTTCACTTTTTTACCGAAGTAGATGAGGGGACCGGCCGCTATCGGCAGCACCAGCATGGAAATCAGCGCCATCTGCCAATCCCTGTAAAATATATAAACCAACAGGGCCAGCAGTGTGAGGCTCTCCCGGACATAGACGGACAGGGTTTCGGATACGGCAAAATTGATCTTTTCAATGTCGTTGGAAATCCGGGAAACCAGGTCTCCGGTCCTGGCTTTGGATAGAAAACCTACCGACTGTTGGATCACATTCTTGTACAGTTTATCCCGGATATCGCGCACCACTTTCAAACCCAGGGTTTTCATTAAATAGTGCGACAAAAAAGTAAAAATCGCTTCCCCGATAAA
>JAUPLE010000722.1 GCA_030837085.1 Acidobacteriota bacterium
AGTACCCCCGGATGCCATGGCAAAGTGGCGGGCCGCCGCCGATAAAGGAATGGATGAGTTGGTTGGGAAAGCCTTTTCTAAAGAAATATATGATCTGCTGCGGCAATGTGTTGCCGAATACAGGAAGTTAAATGAGCAAAAATAACCTCGTTAAATATATTCATAAATTCGAAGACCAGGCCGCATTTATGGGGATATTTTTGCTGGGGTTGATTCATGTGCTGGAGGTCATTGCCAGGAAATTTTTTCATACCGGCATAGCCGGTTCCACGGATTATTCCCACCACCTGGTGCTGGTGCTCACCTTCATCGGCGGTATGATCACCTCCAGGGAAGGGCAGCATCTTTCCCTGGCCCTGGATTTGAAAATTCATGAGCCGCTGAAATCGCGGATGCATACGGCGGTAATGACGGCATCGGCCATGATGACCACCGCTTTTTGCTGGAGTTCGTTATCCTTTATCCTGACCGGTTTCGATCCCACGCAAAAAGTAGGCGTTTTTCCTATCCGGTTGGTGGCCATGATAATGGTGGTGGGTTACGCCATCATGGCGCTCCGTTTTGTCACCGCGACCCCCAAAAAAACCTGGCATAGGGTGACGGCCGGGACAGGCATTCTCCTGGGCACAATCTTGGCGCTGGACCCCATTGGTCAGGCTTTAACCGCCCTCCTGGGCAATGCCCCGGGTTTTATCGAACCCATGGTGCAGTGGAGCCATTCGCTAAATGCGCTCATTGCCCTTCCCATTATCCTCCTGCTCATCGTATTAACCGTCTTCGGCGCGCCTATTTTCGTGGTGCTGGGCGGCGTCGCCTTCATGCTCTTTGCCCGCCTGGCGGAACCGCTGGAAGTCATCCCCAATCAAGCCTATGCCATGCTCATCAGCCACTCCATCCCGGCCATTCCCCTGTTTACCGCCGCGGGATTTATTCTTTCGGAAAGTAAAGCCGGCGAAAGGTTGGTGCGATTTTTCAAAGCCTTTTTCGGTTGGTTCCCCGGCGGACTGGCCATTATGGCCGTCCTGGTTTGCAGTTTTTTTACCACCTTCACCGGCGCTTCGGGCGTCACCATCCTGGCCCTGGGCGCATTGTTATCTTACTCATTAGCAAAAGGAAACTATGGGAAACAATTCACCACCGGTTTGCTGACTGCTTCGGGCAGCATCGGTTTGCTGTTCCCCCCCAGTTTGCCCATCATTATTTACGGCGTCATTGCCCAGATCAATATTAAAGAGATGTTCCTGGGCGGAATTATTCCCGGGTTTTTCCTGGTGCTGTCCATGGTTATTTTCAGCATTATCTATGCGTCGAAGAAAAAAATCCCCCGCGAGTCTTTTAAAATAAAAGAAGCTGTCGCATCCACGGGTAATGCCATATGGGAAATCTTGCTGCCGGTGGTGATTGTGGCGGCTTATTTCGGCGGGTTGACCACGCTGGTGGAAAGCGCGGCCATTGCGCTCTTATATGCCCTGTTGGTAGAGGTGGTTATCCACCGGGATTTGAAAATCAAGGATTTGCCGGCGGTGATTGCCAAAGGTATCCCGATTATCGGCGGCGTATTGGTTATACTTTCGCTGGCCAATGGGCTTTCTTATTTTATTATCGACGCTGAAATTCCCATGAAATTAACCGCCTGGGTGCAGGCCAATATCAGTTCGAAGTATGTATTTCTCTTGCTGTTGAATGTGGCGCTTTTGATTACCGGTTGTTTCCTGGATATCTTTTCGGCCATAATGGTCGTAGTGCCGTTGATTATCCCGTTGGGGAATCTTTTCGGTATTCACCCGGTGCATTTAGGCATAATTTTCCTGGCCAACCTGGAGTTAGGGTATTTGACGCCGCCGGTGGGGTTGAATCTTTATTTGGCGGCTTACCGTTTCAATGAGCCGTTGGGAAAAATATACAGGGATGTGTTTCCTTTCTTGCTTATCCAATTATTAACCGTGTTAATGATAACTTACATCCCGTTATTGTCCACCGGTCTATTGAAATTGGTTAAGTTGTAGAATGCCTTCGGCAACCAGAAACCTTTTCGAGAAAAGGTTTCTGGACTTCCCAAAGCTTTTGATTATTTCATCTTCTTAGAAACTTCTACCAGGGACCCGGAAACCTCCGGCGTCCGTATATCGAAATCCCGTTTACTGAAAACAGACAACATCCGCACATTATCCGTCGTGGTCTGCGCTTCCACGTGCCTAACATTCCACTTCCGGGCAATTTCCATACAATAATCGGTAAGAATACTACCCAAACCCCTATTCTGGAAATCATCCGGCGCCAATACAGCATACTCCGCCGTCTCATAATCCGGGTTGGCAATCAAACGACCGACTCCTACCAACCGCTTCACATCGCCTTCATTGTACTCTGCCACAATGGCAATCTCCCGGTCATAATCGATGTAACAATACCGCGCGGCAGTATCATGCGAATCCCACTGGAAAAAGTAACGGAAACGAGCGTATATAGACTCCTTCGAACATTTAGACAACATGTCCATCCACATCGGTTCGTCTTCCGGTTTAATCGGCCTTAACAACAGTTTGGTCCCGTCTTTTAACTGTACCGGCCGCACATACTCTTCCGGGTACGGCCTTAAAACCAGGTGAGCATATGGTTTCTGCGGTTTCCCTACCAGGTTCCCATCGATGATTACCCGCGCATCCAGGGCAATAACCTCTTTTTCAGTAGCCAACAATGGATTAATGTCCAGTTCACTGATTTCAGGGTAATCGGAGATCGGA
>JAUPLE010000723.1 GCA_030837085.1 Acidobacteriota bacterium
ACGTTGAGTTACAACGACGGCGGCGCCCAAACAGCCACCGCCGACGGCAGCGGGAATTATTCTTTCACTGTTTCCTACAATTGGTCTGGCACGGTGACGCCGTCTTTGGCGGGATATACTTTTACCCCGGCGAATCGAACCTACACCAATGTCCTCTCCGATCAGAGCAGCCAGGATTACACCGCCACTGCCATTACCTATACCATTTCCGGTAATGCCGGTATAGCCGGGGCCACGTTGAGTTACAACGACGGCGGCGCCCAAACAGCCACCGCCGACGGCAGCGGGAATTATTCTTTCACTGTTTCCTACAATTGGTCTGGCACGGTGACGCCCTCTCTGGCAGGATATACCTTTACCCCGGCGAATCGAACCTACACCAATGTGCTCTCCGATCAGAGCGGCCAAAACTATACGGCGACGGGTATTACCTATACCATTTCCGGTAATGCGGGCGTGGCTGGGGCCACGTTGAGTTACAATGACGGCGGCGCCCAAACAGCCACCGCCGACGGCAGTGGGAATTACTCTTTTACCGTTTCTTACAATTGGTCGGGTACAGTGACACCCTCCTTGACCGGGTATACCTTTACGCCTACCGATCGCACCTACACCAATGTCCTGGCGGATCAGACCAACCAGGATTATACGGCGGACCTCAACGCGCCGGTTGCCACAGCCGCTACCAGTATCCAGTCCACCAGTTTTTACGCCAATTGGAACGCCGCCCCCGGCGCCATTGGTTATCGACTGGATGTGGCCACGGATATAGATTTCGCCGATATAATCACCGGTTACAATAACAGGAATGTGGGGAATGTAACCACCTTCCCGGTGAATAGTAATATAGCGCCGGGTACCAGGTATTACTACCGGGTGCGGGCCTATAACGGCGCCGACACCAGCGCCAATTCCAATGTAATTGTTCTCCAGACCGGTCCCGCGGCGCCAACAGCCACAGCCGCCACAAATATCACCCAAACCAGTTTTTCCGCTAATTGGAATGCCGCTTCCGGCATCTCCGGGTATCGCCTGGATGTGGCTACCGATGCCGCGTTTACTACTTTTGTAACCGGTTACAATAACCTGGACGTCGCTAATGTGACCACCTATTCCGTAAATACCGGGTTAACGGCAGGTACAAGGTACTATTACCGGTTAAGAACCTATAATGCCACCGGGACCAGCAGCAATTCCAACACCATTAGCGTCATCTTAATCCCTGGTGACCCGACGGCCACGGCAGCCGCCAATATTCTATCCAATAGTTTCTCCGCCAACTGGAACGCCGTTGCCGGCGCTGCCGGTTACTACCTGGATGTGGCCACGGATGCCGCTTTTACTGCTTTTGTCACGGGTTACAATAACCTGGATGTGGGTAATGTCACCACCTATTCGGTGAACAACAATATAGATCCCATTACCCCCTATTATTACCGGGTGAGGGCATATAACGCCAATGGAACCAGTGGTAATTCGAATGTTATTACTTTAACCACTATCGCAACGATACCCACGGTAACCACGACGGCAGTGAATCATATCACTTATTCATCGGCCAACAGCGGCGGTAATGTCACCGACAACGGCGGCGCCGCGGTTACGGCGCGTGGCGTATGCTGGAATACATCGCCCAATCCCACTATCGCGGATCATATAACCGTTAACGGCTCCGGGGACGGGACGTTTACCGGTAAACTCACTGGTTTGCAGGAATTCACCACCTATTATGTTCGCGCTTATGCCACCAATTCCACCGGGACGGGTTACGGACAGGAACTGCACTTTACTACCAATGCCGAATCCATATTCGTGACGATTACCGAACCCCTGGACGGGGCCGAAGTCTCCGGGACCGCGGCAATCAAAGCGTCTACTTCCGCTAACGACAAGATCAATTCCGATTCAGCCCACCGGGCAGTGTCGCGGGTGGAATTCTATATCGATGATGTGAAAATCGCAGAGGATAGTTCTGCTCCCTATGAAACCTCCTGGGATTCGACCACGGTGTCTGACGGCAACCATACCGTCAAGGCTGTGGCTTATAACCTGGCCGACCAGTCCTCGCAGGACGAAATCACGGTCCAGGTGAATAATACGCCGCCCCAACCGCCGCATATTTCACTTAACCGTACACAGTTGAATTTCGGTGCGGTCCAGGGCGATGTCCTGACCGGTTCCCAGTATATCCTGGTAGATAATACAGGCGCAGGAACCCTCAACTGGACAGCCGCCGGCGACGCCGCCTGGCTGTCTGTCACCCCGGGTTCCGGGGGCGACGCCGGCATGGTAACGGTTTCGGTGAATGCCGCGGGCCTGTCGATAGGGACTTACGAAGCAGTGGTTACTTTCGAAGACGCCAACGCCGACAACTCACCCCAAACCGTGGCCGTAAAACTCACGGTCTACGGCGCAGGGGCTGCCAACCCGCCCTTCGGTTCTTTCGATACACCCGAAGATGGCTCCACCGTCATGAGCAGCGTACCGGTCACCGGTTGGGCGCTGGATGACATCGAAGCCGTTAGTGTAAAAATCTACAGGAGTCCCATAACCGGCGAAGGCGATGCCCCGGTATATATCGGCGACGCCATTTTCGTCGAAGGCGCCAGGCCGGATGTCGAACTGGCATACCCCGATTACCCATTTAATTACCGCGCCGGTTGGGGATATATGCTGTTGACCAATTTCTTACCCAACCAGGGGAACGGGACCTTTACACTGCATGCCATTGTCACGGATAAAGAAGGACATGAAGTGACGTTAGGGACCAAAACCATTACCTGCGATAATGCCCATGCTGTGAAACCCTTTGGCGCCATCGATACCCCGGCCCAGGGCGGTGAAACATCGGGGAAGAGATATATGAATTATGGCTGGACTTTAACCCCGCAGCCCAATACAGTGCCCAAAGACGGCTCCACTATCGGGATTTGGGTAGACGGCGTGCTATTGGGGAACCCGGTCTACAATCTCTACAGGGAAGATATTGCCACACTGTTCCCCGGCTACAACAACAGCGACGGCGCAGTGGGTTATTATTACCTGGATACCACCGCATATGTAAACGGCGTGCATACCATTGCCTGGACCGTGACAGATAATGCCGGCAATTCGGACGGCGTCGGCAGCCGGTACTTCACTGTCGTTAATACGACATCGCCCGATGCAATGCCAACCACGGCAGGATTTGACGGTTATCCCGACATCAGGCAAGCGCCGATTTCCGGCGCCCCGGTTGAAGTAAGGACCGGGTATTCCGGCGCTGCACCCCTTACCGTTTACTACCCCGGCCAGGATGGTTTTATTACCGTTACCGTGCAAGAATGTGAACGGATCGAAATCCACTTGAACGATAATCCGGCGATTCAAACCACCGCACGTGGATACCTGGAAGTTGACGGTCAATTGAGACCATTACCCATCGGTTCGACACTGAACAGCAGCACTGCCATATTTACCTGGCAGCCGGGCCCCGGCTTCCTTGGCAAATACCGGTTAGTATTTGGATTGCAAACCGGCGACAGCCAGGCAATAAAGAAGATTATAAAGATTGTAATTAATCCGGCGAATTAAAGAGAAAAGACCAGGAACCCTTTCGAGAAAGGGTTCCTGGACCTCCTAAAGCTTTTGTTTAGACATATGTTTTTGGCGGGGCTTTATATTATTACTTATATATTATTCGTTTGGGATTGGAATCTGCAACATCTGAATTTTATAACGTAAACCCGATTCCGATATGCCCAACGCCCGTGCGACCCGGGACCTATTGTATTCATATTTTTTCAATGCCTTCATAATAACACGCTTCTCAGTTAGTTCCAAAATTCTCGGCAGCGTCAACCCCTCTTCCTCCAACTCCTGTTGGCTGCCATTCTCTATGTCCTCCCCCTGGGAAATGAAAACCGGGAGATCCTTGAAAACCAGGACATTCCCCCTCGCCAGGATAACCGCCCGTTCGATGATATTTTCCAGCTCCCGGATATTGCCCGGGTAATGATACTTCACCAATGCATTCAACGCTTCCCGCGATATCGACTCGATTGCCTTCTTCTCCCTGGCGGCAAACTTCTTTATAAAATAATCCACCAACAGCGGGATATCCCCCTTCCGCTCCCTTAACGGCGGTAACTCCACATTGATAACATTTAACCGGAAATACAAATCCTCCCTGAACCTTTTCTCCCTGATTAAACGGGATAAATCGGCGTTGGTCGCCGTAATTAAGCGGATGTCGATTTTGACCGGTTCATTAGACCCTAAACGGGTAATCTCCCTGTCCTGGAGCACACGTAATAATTTTACCTGCATATCCGGTGAAAGTTCCCCGATTTCATCCAGGAAAATTGTACCGCCATCAGCCTCTTCAAATTTTCCCACCCTCGGGATAGCCCCGGTAAAGGCGCCTTTTACCGCCCCAAATAACTCGGCTTCAATCAACGATTCCGGGAGCGCGGCAAGATTGACTTTAATAAATTTCTTCTCTCCCCGGCCGGAATGATAATGCACGATGTTGGCAATAACCTCTTTGCCGGCGCCGCTCTCGCCTGTGATCAAAATATTGGCGCTGGAACTTGCGGCGCGTAACGCCATATTAACCGCCTGCTGCATCTTCTCGGAATTGAACACATAATTTTCGAAAGAGAATTTCTCCTTCAAATTTTCGCGAAGAAGGCGGTTTTCTTTGATCAATGTCACTTTTTCCAGGGCGTTTTCAATCGTATGATATAACTCATCCATTTCCAGCGGTTTGGTCAGGTAATCGTAAGCCCCCATTTTCAAGACTTTAACCGCTTTTTCCACCGAACTGTAGGCCGTCATAAATATCACCGGCGCCAGCGGATTTAATTCCTTTATTTTCTCAAACAACACCTCGCCGGACATCCCGGGAAGTTTATAATCCAATAAAACCAGGTCAACCGGGTTCTCCTTGAAATGCAAAAACGCTTCTTCCCCTGCCCGGAAAAGGGCAACATCGTAATGCTTACTTTTAAGTTTATCGCTGATTACTTTTCCGGCCAGGCTTTCATCTTCGACTATCATGATGCGGTAAGCGTCACTCATTGGCAATACTCCTTCTTAAAAAAAGTCCGCCCTGGCTTTCTCTATAGGGGATACGAATACGAAAAACCGTATTCCCTTTGCTCCCGGATATTAAATAGATATCACCTTTTAATGCCTGGGCCAAACGCCGCGAAATATGCAGCCCCAATCCCATCCCCGTTGTTTTGCTGGAGATATACGGTTTAAATATGGAATCTGCCATTAAATCGTCAATGCCTTTTCCATCATCGCTGACATCCACCAACAACCAATTCCCCTGGAGATACCATTTTACATCGATGACCCTTGCCCCTGCTTCCAGTGAATTTTTAACCAGGTTCAGCAATACCTGTTTCAGTAGATTCGGGTCTGTCTTCACTTTTTCCACTCCTGCTTGCGTCGTTTTTAATTGGCCCCCGTCCGCCAGTATCTCCTCTTCAACTAATAAGCTAAACTCCCGCATAAATTCTTCGATGGAAAGGTCATGGACTTCCGGTCGTATCTCCCTGGATAACTCCGAGTAAGACTGTATAATTTTATTGATACGTTTGATTTCGTTTTTGATCGCCTCCTGGTAATAGCCTGCCTCATTGTCTGTTCCCGGTTGGATATATTTCTCCAGCACATTAAAAGAGAGGTAAATGGAATTGAGTGGATTTTTAATTTCATGGGCGATTTCCGTGGTCAGGAGCGACATTTCTTTAAACCGTTCTTTTTCTTCCTTTTCTTTCAGGAGTTCTATTTCCTTGTGAAAGAATTTTTTATCGAAATAGTAGACAAGGACAATCAAAAAGAAAATTGGAATTAAAAACAGCGCTGCAACAACAAAGAAATTCCTGGTGGTGGTTTTCTCAAAATCGGTTAGAAAATCGAAATTAAAACCAATATGAAGCCGGTATTTGTTGTTATCGCCGAACCGGGCCGAGATTTCAAAAATTTTTCCCACCGGTGTATCCATAATCCGGCCCCCTTCTTTGTCGGAAGTCACCGGGAAATAGCCTTCGAAATCCGATAAGAGGTGAGTTAACCTGTCATTCTCGAAAAGCCCGATGTAAATAATCGCTTCATTTTGATACAACCGGTCCAGGAATTCGATTAACTTTTCTTCCCCTTGATTGACCAGGTGGATGCCGGCGGTTTCCATCAGGTTACGGATGGTCACTCCTTCATTAAGGGTGATTTCTTCGAATCTTTCTTTGATCTCTTTTTTATTAATTTGGGTATTGAAAAAAAACAATAGGAGAATCACCAGGAAAGGGAAAGTGAGTAAGAGCACCCTTTTTTTTATATTCAATAGCGTCCTCGTCTGTTGCCCATACCGCGTTCTTTCATTTTACCTCTTCCTCGCCACAAGGGGAAGCCCAGTCTATCTCTATAATTAACGATTTTTCCTTCCAATTCCAGTTCCTGGGCCATTATGATATGCTCCTGGCCGATTTGCATGTAAGAACCCGTCACCGCGATGGTTTTTCCCGTTTTAACTTCCAGGTTAAAAAACCAGGCAGGGGAGACTTCGACTTTATATTGGCGGTCCGAGGATTGATCCTTTATATATAATACTGAAAAATGATCCCCTTTGTAGCACTTTTCAGTTTTAATGTCTTTGACTTCACCCGTTATCTTTATGATCGAATCCAGGCGAAAGTATTTTATCTGGGTTTCAGGTCCCGGGGAAAGCGGGTTGCTCCATATTCCCAACGGCAGTACAATTATTATTATTAAGATCAGTAACCATATTTTCATTTTCATTTGTCCAACCTTGTCGCTATATTACTCGATTTTTATTTTAAAATCAATATTCGCTGGGCGACCTAATAATAATGCAATATTCATACCAATTAACAATGATGTCGGGGAGTTCTGAAAACATTTCATTGTGGGTAGTCCCCGGGATTGTTATAGATCCGGCAAGAGTGAATTCGCGAAAATTCGCGAATTTTCTGCCAAATACAGCGAGTTTAATGCCGGTAACCCCAGGGAGGGTATGCCTGACGCTGGAAATTCCTTTGCTATTTTTTCATGTTTACCCTTTACTCAAAGCCATTTACAAGGAATTACAGCTATCCCCTTTTTTAAGTTGGCAAGCATCTTGCATTACTTTTGTGTAAAAAAAATAAAACATAGGAGGTCAGCAATGACAAAGAAAAATTTATATATCGCCTCATTGGTGATTTTGATCGCGTTTCCCTTTATAGTGTACAGCTATATGGGGGGAAACGGTTATGGTAATGGAACTGGTTACGGTAATGGCGCCGGGAATGGTACTTGCAACGGAACCGGATATGGTAATGGCAATGGCAACGGTAATGGTAATGGAACTGGGAACGGTAATGGCAGCGGAAATGGACTCAGGAATGGCAACGGCCCGGTATTCAACCTCTTGACCGGCACTCCCTTTTCCTACAGTGGCACTGTTGTAAGTATTGCTCTGGGAAGCACAGGAATGACTTTGTCGACTCCTGGTGGGAACCTGGATTTTTATGGAGTAGGTCCCAGGAATTACTGGGATTCCAAAGAAGTCGAAAGACCTGGAATTGGCGATAACGTCAATGTATCAGGTTATACAGTTGACTATAACGGTGTGCCCAGGAATGTGTTGTTCCAGGTAGTAGTCGATGGTAATACCCTCCAGTTGCGGGATACCACCACCGGTTACCCGCTGTGGCGAAATGGAGCCCAGGGTAATAGCGGCGGAAACGGGAATAATGCCAATGGCAGCGGTTCCTTTCGCAACCAAACATGCCCCCGGTATGATATTTTGAATGGGACCCCGTTTTCCTATGAAGGTGATATCATCAGCGGCGGGGCTTCCAGTTGCGCCGGCAATGGTAATGGCATTGTTATCGCCACCTTATCGGGGAATGTCACTGTCGAAGGGCTTGGCCCCTGGCGGTTCTGGCAGACTATTGGCGCCGAGCGTCCCACTGTTGGCGATACGTTGAAGGTTACCGGCTTTACAGTAAATTATGACGGAAATCTCCTGAATATTCTCATGACTGTGGTAATAGATGGTAAAACAGTCCAGCTCAGGGACCCTCAAACCGGGCTGCCTTTATGGTGGCGTGGAAAATGTAATCGGTAACGACATAACCGCGCTAACCGTTTTGTAAGTGTTTAACCGGGAGAAGACAATGTTTTCTCCCGGTTAACGCATTTTAGCGTTCAGGTCCCCGTCATTAGCGGGGACAAACTTATTTAGAGAGTTGGTAGGTTTTCCCGGTGTTGATCATGGCTTTTATGTTCTCAAATTTCGCATTGTAGGGAACCGTACAACCGGAACTGAGTATAAAACCTCCTCCCCTTCCTACTTCATCGATAAGTTTCTTGCAATAGGTTTCGACTTCTTCGGGAGTTCCCAATGTCAGTAAAGAAGCAGGCAC
>JAUPLE010000002.1 GCA_030837085.1 Acidobacteriota bacterium
TGTGCGCCCTAAGCCCATGCAGATGCGCCCCAACCCCTTGCACATGCGCCCTAACCCCGTGCGCGTGAAAACTCACCACTTGCACATGCGATATCGAGGATTGCACGCGCCATCTCAATAACTAAAATCACCCGGTATCATCCTTCCAATTAAGAGCTGGAAAAAATTCAAACTGAAAACTTCAGGCACAGTCCTAATAATGGGACCCCCAGCATGGGGGCACGCAGTGGGGGATTACCGGAACTGGGCTATTGCAATAATCTCTATTTTCGTCTAAAATCAATTCACGTTCTTACGAATTATATTGGAGGTTTTATTGTGATTATAAAGAAAATCAGCCGCATATTAAAAAAGAAACTTGTCTATCGGCACCCGGAAACATATGGCGAAGAATTGAATGCCCAATGTAAAATTTTGTTAATTCCTACGGCCGTTCTGTCATTAGCAGCCTGGATACCTTTTCTCCTGGTGGATAGAATTCTATACCCCCAATTCCCGGTCATTCTTTATCTCAGGGCAGGGCTGTCTCTATGCGGGCTGGCTGCTATGATACTCAATTTCGTTCCTCTTGGAAAACTGCCTGCTTATTTTACTACATACAAAAGCTACTTCCTGACTATTTGCATCATTGGTTATTTAGAATTGGCCTCAGGGGTCATCGTGGGATTGGTCGGGGCTGACCCGGTTTACATGGGGGGATATGCCCTGGTCATTACTTGTACGGCCCTTCTTCCATTTAAAATAAAACATTCCATTACCCTGGTGTGTTTATCGCTGTGCCTATTCCTGGCGATGGGATTATATTCCGGTATGAATTTTACCTCGGGACATGCAAAATATGGGCTGCTTAATTTAATCGAGGCTGTAGTCATTGCCGTCATAGGGGTTCTTTACCTGGGATATATCAGGGAATCCCGCTACCGTGCCAATCTCTTAATTCAAAAGAAAAGCGATGAAATAATGCAAAAATATCTGCAAGGACAGGGAATCTCCAGGAGAGAAGAAGATATTATCGGTTTGCTGATGATGGGAAAAAGCAGCGATGATATTGAGAAAATGCTTTATATTTCTACGCACACGGTAAAAAATCATATTTACAATATTTATCGAAAACTGGGTATTAAGAACAGGACCCAGCTTCTCAGCCGAATGCAAAACGTCAGGACAAAATGGTAGTGTACTATTGCAATTTGTAAAGATTTCTTTTAAAATACCTTCTTATGAAAATCATTCAAGATTACTTCTAAAATCAAGATAAGGAGGATACATTTCATGTTTAAGAATCACCCCAAGGGTTTGTTTATCGCGTTTTTTACAAATATGGGCGAACGGTTCGGCTATTATACCATGATCGCCATATTTGTCCTGTTTATCCAGGCGAAATACGGGCTGGATCAATCGGCAGCCGGCCAGGTGTACGCCATATTCCTGGCTTTTGTGTATTTTTTCCCGGTTTTAGGCGGCCTGCTGGCGGATAAAGTCCTGGGTTACGGTAAAACCATCAGCCTGGGGCTTGTGGTTATGTTCCTGGGATACCTACTATTGGCGTTTCCCACGCAAATGGGAACGAATTTCGGCCTGATTATTGCGGCCCTGGCGGTCATTGCCATGGGCACCGGTCTCTTTAAAGGCAATCTCCAGGCCCTGGTGGGCAGCATGTATGACGATCCGAAATACAGCCCCTTCCGGGACCGCGCTTTCAATATTTTCTATATGGGCATCAACATCGGCGCTATGTTCGCCCCTACCGCCGCTGAAAAAGTCAGCAACTGGATCCTTTCAACTTCTCATTACTTCTATGATGCAAGAATCCCAGCCCTGGCCAACGGCTTTTTAAAGAGTAAATTGACCGAGGCGGAAATCGGCAACTACCTTCCCATTGCCCAGGCCCAGGATGCTTCGGTTACCCTTGACTCTTTAAAACAATTCTCCGAGAACTATATTAATGTCTTAAGCAAATCATACCATTATGCCTTTGGCGTTGCCTGCATCAGTTTGATTATCTCCATGATTATCTTCTGGGTGTTCCGGAAATACTATAAGAGCGTGGATTATACTGAAAAGGAAAAAGCGAAATCGGCGACGCTTAAATCCCAGGTAGTGGAATTGACCTCCCACCAAATTAAAGAACGCTTCATTGCCCTGGGCCTGGTCTACGTGGTGGTGATTTTCTTCTGGATGTCTTTCCATCAAAACGGGGCGGTTATGACTTATTTTGCCAGGGACTATACGGTCCCCACCGTGGGAAAATTGAATAACCTGTGGTTCGATTTCTTCGGACTGCTGCCTATTTTCCTTGCCTGCCTGGGCCTGTACTTTTTAATAAAGAAAGCAAGTAAACCCATAACCCGTCTTCTCGGCGCGGCGGCTTTCGTGGTGTTTGCCCTGCTGGCTTATTACAGGTTTACCGGTTACGGCGAAATCAATCCCTTTACCCCGCAGAAATTTCAGCACTTCAACCCGTTTTTCATCGTGGTGTTGACGCCGATTATCGTTGCATTTTTCAGTTACCTGAATAAAAAAGGAAAAGAGCCCTCTGCCCCGCGAAAGATCGGAGTTGGTATGATTATTACGGCCATCGGCTTTTCGGTTCTTATTATTGCTTCGTTGAAGCTGGCCAGCCCGGCGGAACTGGGCGGCAAAGTGGCGCCCGAAGGGATGTTGGTTTCCACTTACTGGCTCATTTCCACCTACTTTACCCTGACCATTGCCGAGTTGTTCCTCAGTCCCATGGGTATTTCGTTTGTGTCCAAAGTAGCGCCGCCCAAGTATAAGGGTTTGATGCAGGGATTGTGGTTTGCGGCTACCGCGGCCGGCAATTACCTCGTGAGTGTAATCGCCATTCTCTGGCTGAAATTACCTTTGTGGGCGTTGTGGAGCGTGCTGGTCGGTTGTTGTCTGCTTTCTGCCCTATTTATTTTCTCGGTAATGAAACGTTTGGAGAGGGCAGCACAGAGTTAAACAAAAGTTTTAGGAGGTCCAGGAACCCTTTTTCAAAAGGGTTCCTGGTCGCCGAAGGCATTCTTTAGCGGAATGGAAACAGCCGCCATTATCATCTTTGTGATAACCTATGCTGGTGTGGCGCTGGGTGCGTTGCCGGGATTGGTGCTGGACCGCACCGGCATCGCCCTACTGGGCGCCATTGCCATGGTTACTACTACTGTACTGTCAACCCAACAGGCTGTATCGGCGATTGATACGTCTACGATTCTCTTACTTTATGCGTTAATGGTTATCTCTGCGCAGCTTAGGTTAAGTGGGTTTTATACAAAGTTGGCTTTGACGATTACAGGTTTCGTTCGTAACCCGGCAAAATTCCTGTTGATAATGATGGGTGCATGCGCCATCCTTTCCGCGATATTGGCCAATGATATCGTGTGTCTGGCCTTTACGCCGGTTATTTGCCTGGCCCTTATCGAAGCGAAAATGAATCCCATTCCTTTTCTAATCGGGTTGGCGGTTTCCAGCAATATCGGTTCCGCCGCTACCATCATCGGCAACCC
>JAUPLE010000724.1 GCA_030837085.1 Acidobacteriota bacterium
CTCTGGGAGGTAATCGGCTCAGGGAAATCTAAAAAAAGGTCTATTATTATCAATCTTCCCAGCACTTACCCGGCGCGGCCAATGAACGGTGTACTGGTTTCCGGTTTTGTCGCACCGGACCTGGAAAAATCCGTGTACCCGGAATCGCTCCTGCCGCTGTTGAGAACAATGAATTACCAGGTGGATGTAGACGCTTCCGCCGGCAGGGGAAATAAAAAGATATTCATTAAAGAACTGAACCACATCCTTGATAGTCGTTACCGGTTCTTTAATAAGATGGTTGATCAAAAATGGGACCTGTTTTTTTTCATAATCACTGAAACCGACCGGCTCCATCATTTTTTGTTCGACGCCCTGGAGAATCCCGGTTCGGAATTCCACTCCGACGTATTGGCTTATTACGGGAAAATCGATTGCATCATCGGTGAAATCACCAATGATATGGAAAAAAGAGACATTCCTTTTATTATTCTTTCGGATCACGGGTTTGTCCGGATAAAACAAGAGGTTTATCTGTCGCAATATTTAAGAGAGTGGGGTTATCTTGATTTTTCACCGGGAAGTGGAACGCCCAAAAACCTCGCCGGTCTCACGGAAAAGACCCGGGTATTTGCTCTTGATCCGTCGCGTTTATATATTCACCTCGAAGGGAAATACCGCCGGGGTCGCGTCAAAAAGGAGGAGTACCAGGCGCTGAGGGATGAGATCAAAGCGAAGTTCCTGGCCCTGGAAATCGAGGGCGATAAAGTAATCAGGGATGTTTTTAACAAAGAGGATATATATTCCGGGCCTTACCTGGACAATGCCCCGGACCTGGTGCTGCTTTCCCATTATGGGTTTGACTTAAAATCCGGGGTAACCAAAGAAGCTCTTTTCGGAAGGACGTTTTTCCAGGGGATGCATTCACAGGACAATTCCCTGTTGATCGATTCGTATGGCTTTGAACTCCGGGAGCACCCGTTTATTTACGAGATAGGGGAAAAACTCCTGGGTTATTTCTAAAATTCAGCTTCAAGTTTGGCGGCGGTCCATTCGCCGGTTAGGTTAATACCAGCGCTCACATCGACCACTTCAACGGTTCCATTCATATTATTATGGCCGTCGAATCCGCCTTTAAAGGTATCTTTTCGATCCGTAGATTCAGCTCCCGGCTCAAAATAGGCAATCACAAAAGTTAGATCGTCGTCATAAGACACCAGGTATTCCCCATAGGTGATGGCATCAACGGTCACGTTACCGTAATCCCTGGAGCCAGTAAATTCAGCCACCAGTGTGGTCTTCTCGCCGTTGACCGTTTTTTCTATTTTCCATGTGCCCTGGATTTCGTATACCTTGAATAAACTGCATCCTCCTTGAAACAGCAGCCCCAGGAGGATGAATATAAAAACCATCTTGTATCTGGATTTCATTTTGTACTCCTTTGAATTGTACCAGGAGCATTTTATCTAAATATTCTCTTTATTTCAATATCTCTTTCATTGATTTTTTATTTTGCCTGGATGGGAGGACGGGAAAAGGAATAATTGTTAATTGTCAACTATTAATGGTTAATTGTTAATGTAGGGAAGGGGCTGTAAGTGGTGTGCAAGTCGATTACGGACGTGTGCGAGGGTTTGTAAGCCGTGTGCAGGGGTCTGTAAGCATTGTGCAAGTAGATTGTAACCGTGTGCGAGGGTCTGTAAGTGATGTGCAAGTGGATTGTAGTCGTGTGCGAGGGTCTATAAGTGGTGTGCAAGTCAAATGCGGCCGTGTGCGAGGTGATTGTGACGTTGTGCACGGGTCTGTAAGAGGTGTGCGAGGGTCTGTAAACCGTGTGCATGGGTCTGCAACCCGGTGCACGGCATCAAGAGAAGGTTTTTAAACTTTAATAGAATGATGAATGAAGAGGTGAAAATCCGAAATTCGAAATCCGTGCTTTGTATTTTAACTTCTTTAGTCCGTGAGTGTCCGTGTGCCGTTCCGTCCGTGGCTCATCTTTTTTCGTGATAATTCGCGTCCCCCCTTTTTACTCAAAACTATGCTATAATACATCATGCTCTTTTTCGACCTGCTCTATATTATTGTCATTCTTGTAACCCTGCCCCTGTGGATAAAATACCTCTTTAAAAAACAATACCGCCCCCTACTCAAATTCCGCTTCTCCCCAGCCATCGAAGCCGGCGACAAAAAACGGGTGTGGCTCCACGCCGTCTCCGTGGGTGAAGTCCGCAGTCTCAAAAACATGGTGGAGAAACTAAAAGAGCTCTATATTGAAAAGGAAATCGTCCTTTCCGTTACTACCCCCGCAGGTTTCGATTTCGCCCGACAGCAGTTTCCAGGCATTAAAATCATAAACGCCCCGCTGGATTTCTCTTTTGCCGTAAAAAAGTTTATAAAAAAAATAAATCCCCAACTGCTGATCTTAAACGAACTGGAAATCTGGCCCAACTGGATTTCTATTGTTCACAAGAAACAAATCCCGGTGCTGCTGATTAACGGGAGAATTTCCGATGGGGCCTTTAAATGGTATAAACGATTCGCTTTCCTATTGAAACCATTCTTTAATAAAATCCACCGTTTCCTGGTCCAGACCGAGATTCATAAAGAAAGATTTTTAGAATTAGGTATTCCCGGGGATAGGATTACCGTGTGCGGGAACATTAAAGCCGACGAGGCCTTTAACGCCGTGGAACAACTGCCGCAGGACCATGAAATACTGGAGTTCCTGGGTATAAGCAAGGAACGGCTGAAAGGAAGGAAAATCATTACCGTGGCCAGCAGCCACCTGGCCGACGAAAAATTGGTGATTCCAATCATCAACACGTTCGCTGAAGATTTGTTTTTCATTATTGTTCCCCGGCACCTGACCCGGGTGGAAGAAATCGAAAAACGACTCCAGGACCACCAGGTTTGTTATACCACCTGGAGCAAAACAGCCCCCGACCATGCAAATACTCAGCCGCAAGAAAACAGGGATGC
>JAUPLE010000725.1 GCA_030837085.1 Acidobacteriota bacterium
ATCTTAAAATTTTAAAAATGGAGAAAACGGACCGTGAGTAATGCGAACAAGACCACTATGAAAAAAGCATGCGAGATTATTGCCATTGCCAACCAGAAAGGCGGCGTCGGTAAAACCACCACCGCCATTAACCTGGGCGCTTCATTGGCGATTGCCGAAAAAAAAGTTCTCATTATCGATGTCGATCCCCAGGCCAATACCACCACCGGGCTGGGCATCGATAAAAAGAAAATCGAAAATGATATCTATGCCGTCCTCGAAGGAAAAATCCCTGCTGAGCAGGCCATCCTTGATTACGAATTAAAATTTTTAAAAGTACTTCCTTCTTCCCGGAACTTCGCCCGTTTCGAACTGGAAGTGGCCGCGGAAAACAATAATCATCTCTACCTGAAAAATGTCGTGGACCAAATCAAAGATCAATTCGAATACATCATTATCGACTCCCCTCCTTCCCTGGGCATTATTACCATTAACGCTCTAACAGCCGCTAAGAGTGTTCTTATTCCTATTCAAACAGAATATTACGCCCTGGAAGGCTTATCCGATTTGATCGATACCATCGAGAGAACCCGGGAAACATTCAATCCCACCCTGGAAATTAAAGGAATTCTCCTCACCATGTACGATGAACGTACGAATTTATCCAAACAGGTAGAAGACGAAATAAGGAAATTTTTTAGCGCCAATGTCTACAGCGCCATTATTCCCAGGAATGTTAGGCTTTCTGAAGCCCCCAGCTTTGGGAAACCTATTCAATTGTATGCTATCAAATCCGCTGGTTCCCAGGCATATATGGCGCTGGCAAAGGAGATATTGAATCAATGACACGGAATGTCCTGGGCAGAGGAATAGAATCCATAATTGCCAATAAACCATCGCCCGTTCCGACGACCCCTGAAAATGGGTTGATGGAAATTGATATCGACGCTATATACCCGAATCCTTATCAACCCCGTAAAAAGTTCAGTGCTGAAAAAATCAAAGAACTGGCGGATTCTATGAAAGAAACCGGTATGATCCAGCCGGTGGTTGTTTATCGTGATAAGGAAGATAATAAAAAGTATTATCTCATGGTGGGAGAACGACGCTGGCGCGCCGCCCAATATCTAAAATGGAATAAAATCCCGGCTATTGTCAGGGACATTACCCATGATGAAATTATTGTCGGCGCACTGGTGGAAAATATCCAGAGAGAAGACCTGAACGCCATCGAAATCGGCGAGGCCATCGAATTACTGATAAAAGAAATGGGTTTAACCCACGAAAAGGCCAGCGAACGACTGGCCATGAACAGGAGTACGTTAACCAATTACCTGAGACTTCTGAAACTTCCCGAAGCCGTAAAACAAAGCGTTATTTCCGGGGCTATTTCCCAGGGACACGCTAGGGGCATTCTTGCCCTGGAAGATAATACCGATATCCTCACTGCCCTTTCTAAAATATTGAAAAATAACCTCTCCGTACGACAAACAGAAGCCATGGTGAAAAACTTTCATACTCAAAGGAGCAATGTAAAACTTCAAAAAGACCCCGATATCCTCAAAACCGAAGAAAAATTGTCCAGGAAGTTTTCCACCAAAGTGAAACTGCATTATTCAAAAAAAGGCAGCGGTAAAATAGAAATCTACTTCAACCAGGTAGAAGAATTTGATAGGGTCTACCAACTGTTATTTAATGAAAAAGAAGAGTAAGGAGAAAAAAATGGTAAGAAACGAAACCATCGGAAAGGTAAGTGGATTTATAGACAAAGAAACAGAGATCAACGGCGATATCCGTTTTAAAGACTCCTTCCGCATCGACGGCAAATTCAAGGGCAGGATCCTGGCTGGCGCCTCACTGATTGTTGGAGACACCGGTGAGTTGGAAGCGGATATCGTTGATGTTGGCCATATATCCATAAATGGAAGAGTAAAAGGAACATTGAAAGCCACGGAATTAATCGAGATTTTTTCGCAGGGAAGGGTTATCGGCCAAATGCTAACTCCTAAATTGATCATCGAAGAAGGCGCTTTTTTCCAGGGCTCCTGTATGATGGAAATGAAAGCCCTCGAAAGCAAAGAAAGCAAAGAGAGCCGAGAGAACAACGATAACGAAATCGTTGTAAAATCTTTCGATTAATGAATAAAACCATGAAAATTGCGGCCATTATCCCGGCAAGATACCATTCCACTCGCTTTTTAGGTAAACCCCTGGCTTTGATCGCGGGAAAACCGATGATCGAACGGGTATATCACCAGGCGGCCCGGTGCGAAAAGTTTTCCGATATCATCGTGGCGACAGATGATCAACGTATTGCCGATGTGGTTGAACGTTTCGGCGGACACGCGGTCATGACTTCTCCTCATCACGGCTCCGGCACCGAACGATTGTGGGAGGTCTTGGAGAAAAGTGATTTCGATGCTGCCGTCAATATCCAGGGCGATGAACCCATTATCTCGGAGATTCTCCTCCGGGAATTGGTGGACCGGATGGAAACCGGGCGCTGTGAAGTCGTGACCGCATATCATTACAATAATTCGTACGAAGATTACTTATCCCGCCATGTGGTTAAAGTGGTCATCGCTGCGAACTCCCAGGCGCTCTATTTTTCCAGGTCGCCGATACCCTTCGTGGAAGAAAAAGACTTTTCCGGCTTTTTTCACCATATCGGCATCTATGGGTATTTGAAAAGGGCGGTGGAAATGTTTATAAAACTTCCTAAATCTCCTTTGGAAAAATCGGAAAAGTTGGAACAACTGCGGTTCCTTGAAAATGGAATCCCGATTCATGCTATGCAGAGTAAATACCGGGGACTAGGCGTTGATGTCCCAGGAGATGTTCAGCGCATTGAAAAAATGTTATTAGAAAAAGAGGAAAATAAGAACCATGAATAGAACAAAATATATTTTTATTACGGGCGGCGTATTGTCTTCCCTGGGCAAAGGGATCGCAGCCGCCTCTATTGGTAATATATTGGAGTCTTACGGATATTCTATTACAATTATTAAATTAGACCCATATTTGAATGTTGATCCGGGCACGATGAGTCCTTTCCAGCACGGCGAGGTCTTTGTGACCGATGACGGCGCGGAGACAGACCTTGACCTGGGTCATTACGAGCGGTTTACTACTACGCGGACGTCGCAGAAGAATAACTGGACTGCCGGTCGCATCTATGATACGGTTATCCAGAAAGAACGCCGAGGCGATTACCTGGGGAAAACGGTCCAGGTGATCCCTCATGTGACGGATGAAATCAAAGGCGTTATCCGTGAGATGGAAGGGAAATATGAATTTATCCTGGTGGAAATCGGCGGTACGGTGGGCGATATTGAGAGTTTACCTTTCCTGGAAGCCATTCGCCAGATCGGCCTGGAACTGCCCCAGGAGGATCGGATTTTTATCCACCTGACATTGGTTCCGACTATGAAAACCACGGGCGAATTGAAATCCAAACCTACTCAACACAGCGTCAAAGAACTTCGAGAGATCGGTATCCAGCCGGATATTTTGTTGTGTCGTGCGGAAACAGCTATCCCGGATGATATTAAACGGAAGCTGGCTCTTTTTACCAATCTTAGGTTCGAGGATATTGTCAGCGCTAAAGATGTCAGCAATATTTATGAAATCCCGCTGCTTTATAAACAGGAGGGGCTTGGTGTTTCTATTTTAAGAAAAATGCGCCTGGAACAGCGTAAGGATGATTTCGAAAAGTGGGAAAACTGGGTTTCCAGGAGGGCCAATTTAAAGTCTGAAGTGGTGGTTGGTATCGTAGGTAAATATGTGAAATTGGGGGATTCGTATAAGAGTCTTTTTGAAGCTCTTTGTCACGGCGGCGTTGAGAATGATGTGAAAGTGGTTTTAGAGAGCGTGGAATCGGAAAATCTCCTGGATTGCAACTTGGCTGAGATTTTTAAAAACATCGACGCCATATTGGTGCCTGGGGGATTCGGGCAGCGGGGTTTTGAAGGGATGATTCTAGCAGCGGAATATGCCCGTCTTAATAAAATTCCTTACTTTGGTATTTGCCTGGGTATGCAAGTGGCTACCGTGGAGTATCTCAGGAATGTGGCCGGGCTTAAGGACGCGAATTCCATGGAGATTGCCGAAAAAGAGGTTGAGAATAAAATCTTTTTAAAATTGAAAGAGTTGGTGAATATAGAAGAGATGGGTCATAATATGCGTTTGGGCCAATTTTCTTGTTCATTGAAGAAGGGAACCTTTTGCCGGGAAATTTATCAGGCTGATGAAATTTTTGAGCGGCACCGGCATCGGTATGAATTCAATCCTCCATTTGAGAGTGTTTTGGAAGAAAACGGCATGGTTATCAGCGGCAAGAATGTAGAAAGGAATTTGGTGGAGATGATAGAGTTGCCGGGTCATCCGTGGTTTCTAGGTTGTCAGTTTCACCCGGAGTTTAAGTCTCGGCCGTTGCAGCCGCATCCGTTGTTTGTTTCGTTTATTAAAGCGGCCAAAGAGCACGCGGCGCGTGCACCCCATTTGTAGGACCATGATTTCAGAACAAAGATAAAAGTTTTAGGAGGGTCCAGGGAACCCTTTTTCAAAAGGGTTCCCTGGCTGCCAGCGGCGAAAATTAAACCCCAGCCATCATGGCGTCGATATCTTCTTTTACTGTTCCAATGGGTTTGATCGCGAAATTTTCTACTAACACCTTGGCGACGTTTGGCGATAAGAACGCGGGCAGCGTCGGCCCTAA
>JAUPLE010000726.1 GCA_030837085.1 Acidobacteriota bacterium
AAATATATCTATGTATAAAATCCAAAGAAGCCGTTTTGTTCCACCTATTGAAGGAAATGACCGGATGCCTTGACAAAAAAGAGATATTTGAAAATGAAAAAATATCCGCAGGTCTCCGTCAGGTCATAAAAAAGTTGATGATAGAGAATCCTTCGGAAGAAATGAATAATCCCAATTTGTGGGTCATCGCAATGTATTTGGGCCTCTGGTTATGTCACAATCAGCAACATTTAGATCTTGCTTTTTTCAAAAAGGGATTTTCAATTCTAAGGCAAACTGCGACAGAAGGAGGCATCGACCAAAGAGTATACATGGATTTGCACCATTATTGGCTATCAGCACTCCAACTCATCGGGCCATTTAAATGCGCCAAAAATATGGTTAAAATTTGCAGGAAAACCAGTCTCCAGAGAAACGAATGGGAAATCCCCAAAAATGTCCATTTTCACCTGGAGGTATTTCTCGGTAACCGGTTAAAACACCTGGCCCTTTTTCTGACTGTTGTAAATAACCTGCGAATAACAAATGAAACCGAGGCATATTATAAATTTCTCTTATTGGAAAACTTTCTTAAAGAGTATAAGAAGTATTTGGGTTTCAGTGATCTTTTTATTGACAATTCCTATCAAACCCTGGCCGGGATGTTTCGCGAAGACGTATATGAATATAGAAACGCTTTATCGGAAATTCATTTCCCCATAGAATCAGGATATTTTCAAAAGATTCTTCATATTTTTTTTAAAGAACTATTGAATGGTAGGTCTATATTATGTACGGATATATCTGCTTTTATTTTGTCCTTCCCCACTTTCGAAATGACAGAAAAAGAAATGAGCCTTTTAAGGAAAACTTCCCTGGGGGAACTTATTTTGTTGACCATGATTTACGATATTCCCTTTGGTGAGAAAAAGAAGCAAGAGGATTTAAAGCGGTTTATGGAGTTTATGATCGAAAAGAACTTGATTGATATCTCTTATTTTTTACACCTCCTGTTGCTCCGGCTAGAGGAAGTAAAACTGGAAAAGCTGGAACAGGAAACTGACAATGGCGTCTCACGATATTTTAATGGCCTAGTTCCCTATATTTCCTGCGCCTTGCCCTACCTGGAAGACGAAGACCTGAAATCTATTAAAAATATGATTCAATCCTGTTTACCTAGCATTAAAATCAGCGGGATTCGAGAATTCCTGGTCCAGGTGGTGGGATATCTTTCATCCCAATTGATTGAAGACGATTTTTCCTCCATATATGAAGATATATTCTACCTGGCAGAACGGGATGTATTTGACTCTCCAGTATTTGAATTTTTAACGGTATCCCCAAAAGATGCGAAAGGTTTGAAATATGCCAGGTTTCGGCTTATCCTGGAAAAGAACATTGAAAACCAGGGAACAAGTAAAGACAGGGATTTTATCTCTTTTCTTTTAAAACATCAGCGGAGTGACATTATTCCCGCGGGCGAAACAATTGAAAAGCATCTGGATGCATATTTTAGACGGATATTCATGGATACCCCTCAATTGATACCTCAGCAACTGATGGACCTCCAGCAGTTCATTGAGAAAGGATATATTTCCCTTGAGAAAAGCATCGAGGAAAGGATAAAAGATTTTTTTATACATTTTTCAGACTCTAATTTCTTTTATTTTGAGTGGAAGTATTTCGCGGAAAAAATGATCCCTGTTTATAAAACCTTTTCGCATCTTATGGAAACTGAATTGGTGGAAAAGATCATGGATGGGTTTCTTAAAAACCAGGTGGGAAAAGAGATGACCCTGAACGAATTGGAAAAAAACCAGGTAAACGGTTTTGCCCACCAGTTGAAAGAAATTTATCAATGCCCCAACCACCAGGGATTAAAAGGCAATGTACTCATTCATGTGAAAAATATAATCAAGCAAGGATTTTACGGCGGTGGATTCCTGGCGGTATTCTGGGAGGTACTCGATGAAGAAGAAAAAAAGCTCCTTTCAGAATCAATGCTATCCCTCTGGAAACCGCCGGAAGAGAATACCATTATCAAAGCAATTCTTGCCGCCTCAGAATTTTTAAAATATCCCACCGATAAAACCACCGAGGAAGAACTCACCAATCTGGTAACCTATACCGCTCTCTATAACTCCCCCCGCTTAAAAATTGAAACCATTAAACTCTTTTCGCTTCATGCCGGTCAAAATACGGCCTGGTTCCGGGAACACCACGAACGGATATTGAACCTTTTACCCTACTTGAGACAGGAGAAAGACCTATCTCTGCTTCGCGAATTGATTATATTTTTACGCTGCTTAAAACCCGGTCAAATCAAAGAAACAATCGGTTATTTAAAAGAAAAAGCCCCTTATGCTGAAATCAGGAGAGCTTTTTCTTTAGAAACCTTTAAGAAGAAGCAATCACAAAAATGAGAGGAACCGGAATGCGACAGACGGGAATGTTGGGGAAATGTGTGATAAGGAACGAATCACCCCCACGTAGGGGCAGGCCCCCGTGTCTGCCCGATTTTGGAAATGAAGAGGGATAATTGTTAATGGAAGATAAGCCCGGCCCACGAATGACACGAATTAACACGAAGTTTTTTTGTCCACAGATTACACTGATTTACACAGATTACAGGATGTTTTTTTTTACCTTCTTACCTTCTATCTTTTTCCGCTCTTCCTCGCTTCTTCGCTTCCCTTTTCCCCTGCCCTAATTCAAGCCCCCTTGACAGATGACTGGCTTTCCATTAGAATTTAAAAATGGAAGAACTTAATAAACCATTTTCCATCAAACGCGATCTCATGCCCAACACGAAGAAAGTATCCATTATCATGCCCTGTTACAACGAAGAGAATTTCATCGCCAGCGCCATTGAAACACTGGTAGACGATTATGTGCTTGAACACACGGAAATCCTTGTGGTGGACGGCCAAAGCACCGACCAAACACCGGCCATTGTGACGGAGTTCATGGAAAAAGGTACCCCCATTAAATTACTGGAAAATGAAAAGAAATTGCAGTGCCATGGTCTTAACCTGGGGATTTCAAAGGCAGTAGGAGAATTCATCGTCAGGGTAGATGCCCACAGCACTTACCCGGAAGGCTACGTAAAAAAGTTGGTGCAATTGCTGGAAACCACG
>JAUPLE010000727.1 GCA_030837085.1 Acidobacteriota bacterium
GAACTGCTGAAACGTCTCCTGGGAGCCCTGGCCGTACAGACAGCGGCGTCTGACTCTTTCGAAATCATCGTGGTGAATGATGGCTCCACGGATAGCACGGCTGAAGTTTGCCGTTCCATGATGGAGCGAATGCCCCATTTGAAAATTTTTACCATGGTCGGCAATTCGGGTCTCAGCGCCGCTGGCAACCGCGCCGTCAGCGAAGCCAAAGGCCGGTTTCTCTTATTCACGGACGACGACTGTATCCCTGATCCCCTTTGGGTAGAAAAGATGTGTGCAGCGCTCAACGATTCTCCCATCGCGGTCGGGGCCATGGTTAGCCCAACTTCCAACTATTTTAAACTCTGTCATAATATTGCCCAGTTTTACCCTTTTATGCCCGGACAAAAAGCGCGGCAATTGGATTTTATCGCCGGGGCCAACATGGGATTCCAACGCCGCGTAATTGAAGATATCGGCCAATTCCGGGTAGATACCATCATCACGGACATGGAATACATCCTGCGGGCGCGGCAAAAAGGTTATACCATTACTTATGCACCCGACGCCATCATTACCCATGATCCGCCCCGGGTTACTTTCCGAGACGTGCTGCGTTATTCTTCGGTGCATGCTTCCCATACCATCCTGCTGCGGCTCCAGCACCGGGAAATGCTGCGTACGCCGTTCATCCTTTCATCCCCGCTGTGCATCCTCCTTGCTGCGCCGCTGATTGCATTAAAAGTAACCGCCGGCATTTACCTGGGCAACCGGAAATTTCTCAGGTATCCGGCCACGATTCCCACGGTCTATCTCATCAAATTGGCCTGGTGCTGGGGCGCCGCCCGCGGCCTTATGAAAAACAAATGAACGACGAATCCCGCCCCCGAACCAGTTTCATCTCCACCGCCAAAATGCTGCTAATGTTCGTTCTTCTTATCCTCCTGGCTCTCTTTGTATATAAACACCAGGAAGAATTTCAATTCATCCTGTCCATGAAGACGGGATATCTCTTCCCGGCCTTTTTATTAATCAGCGTCGGCCAGGTTCTTACCGCATATCATTTCAACCTGGTGATTACCTGCGTCTCCCATCCCATTTCTTTTTTCACGGCCTTTAAATATTTTACCCTGGGCGCCTTTATTAATGTCTTCGTTCCCCACGGCGGCGGCGTATACCGGACCGTTATGTTCAAAAAAGACGGGAATATCCGTTACCGTGATGGCATTTCCATATTAGTATCTTTCGGTTGGCTCAGCACCCTGGTTTCCCTGGGCATGGGAGTCATTATTGTAGCCATTTATAAACCCGCGATGCAGCTCAAGGAAGTTCCGGTGCTGCTCTTCTTTATATTACTTCTCCTGGTCCAGGTGTTGTCGATCCGTGCCCTGGACCTGTGGGTACAAAAATTCCATTCCCCACGGCGGGAAGGATTGCGCCGCATATTGCAAATGGGCGGGGACATTGTCGAGCGGATAACAGCCGTCATGAAAAACACGCCGCTGTTATTGAAAAGCATTATCCTCATCAGTGTAAATGTCGGACTAACCATCTGGGCGCTTAATCTCCTTTTTGCCAGTATCGGAGCGCCGGCGGATATCACCTATTTAACCATCTATGCCGTAACCATCCGGCTAAGCTCGGTCATTGAATTAACACCCGGGAACCTTGGGGTGCGCGAATTTGTGTTCGCGCTTTTATCGAGTGGAATGGGACAGGGCGCGGCCCAGGGAATCACCATCTCCATGATGTGGCGGTTAATCACCGTTATTTCCAAAGGCGTGCTGAGCCTCGCGGCCGTGGCCATCGATAAATCCCATACCAGCGAAAAAACCGACGCGAAGAAAAACGGGGGGATATTTTTACTGGGTCCCTCCGCTCCCTTTCGCGGCGGGATTGCCCTTTACAATACACTGCTGTTCAATCACCTCCAGGAACGCCGGGGGGTGCTGTTTTATACCTTTAAAAAACAATATTTCAAATGGATGTTCCCGGGGAAAGACGACCACGATAACAGCAGCGATAAAATCGAACTGAAATACAATGACGGACCCGGCCAAAATAATGGGACCCTTGTGAAAAGGGTACTCCACCCATTGAACCTGGTGAGTTGGATCAGGGCCGGGAAAGAAGCGAGACAATACCCGTTAATCCTGCTGCCCTGGTGGGTTATTTTCTGGGCCCCGTATTATCTTTTATTCATCTTCATTGCCGGGCGTAAGGGGAATAAAATTATTTTTTTATGTCACAATGTGGAGGAGCATGAACGCGGTTTGGCCAGTGGAGTGAAACGGTTTATTGCCCGCCGGGTATTGAAAAAGGGGGATGGCTTTATCGTACATTCCCGCGGTGAAGAACGCCAGCTTACCCGGTTAATCAAGAAAAAAGCAGCGCTTGCCGTGGTTTCCCCGCTTCCCCTGGTGGAGGTATTTGCTAAGAACCGATATACGCCGGCCACTTCCAGGGAGAAACTGGGCATCCCCGCCGGGCGAAAGGTCATACTTTTCTTTGGTTTCGTCAGGGAATACAAGGGGTTAACTTACTTGTTAAAAGCATTACCCCTGGTAAAAACCTATGATCCCAATATATTGTTGTTGATCGTAGGGGAGGTTTGGGGTAAGCAAACTCATTACGACCGTTATATGCAAATGATAAAAGAGTTGGGCATCGAGGAAAACATATTATTTATCAACCGGTATGTATATAACGAGGAAGTGGAAATGTATTTCAAAGCTGGGGATTTCGTGGTGCTGCCGTATACGGACGGCAGCGGCAGCGGCATCCTGCAGGTAGCGTACGGGTTGGACCGGCCCGTCGTGACCACTGATATCGGCGCTTTCGCGGATGTGGTGCTGGAAGGGAAAACCGGTTTCATGGTTCCGCCGGCGGATGAAAAAAGCCTGGCCGAGGCAATTATAAAGATGTATCGGGATGGTTGTATCCCGCGCATGGAAGAGGAAGTGCGACAATATAAAAAGCAGTTTGAGTGGTCTTATATGGTGGAACGGCTTTTGAGTTTCGAGGAAGCAGGTAAAGAATAAATTTTTCCCCCCTGACCTCTGCCATTAAAATAGCCGGTCGAGTAGGAGCGGGGGATAACCCGCGCCCCTCATCGGACCGTCCACAATGAGTATAGGCTTTCTCCATCTCTGACAGGTTTGCTTCGTCATTGGCTTCTACCTGCTTGGCCTTTTACTAATACCTCAAAAAAGCGTGCAAAAAAAACAAGGATTTGAGACGTTGCCCTCAAAGAAGGAAGAACCAGAACCGTGCAAGGAGGGTTGGGGCGCCGCCCCATTTTGGTAAAGTTTCCATCTTAGGAGAGAGAGTTTGACGGGAATACCCGTTTCCCGTAGTGGAGTTTTTAACGTTCAAGCGGTCCCTCTTTCCTCAATGGATACATGATTGAAGTACGGTCTCTTGGCTCTGTGGGAGTTACCCCACTTCATTGCTACTATAGACCGCTCGCTACTACGACTCCCTTTGCCAACA
>JAUPLE010000728.1 GCA_030837085.1 Acidobacteriota bacterium
ATATTTCCGGCGGCTCGGCAAATACCTGGAGGATGATAATATTTGGGGGCGCGTGAAGATAGTGTATATGCGGCTCCAGCATAACAAATGGTCCTTTTGCGAACGGAAACTGGAAAGCACTGAATCCGGGGGAGCCCTTGAATTCGATATCGAACATTTTCGCCCCAAAAGCTCAGTCAAAGCATGGCCTACAACGGCAATCATAGAAAAATTCAATTTACCGGATAACTTCCCAAAAAGTGCAGGCAGCGATAATGGTTATTATCTTCTTCCTTATCATCCTTTCAATTATACCGTTGCCTGCAAACCATGCAATACTTACTTCAAAAATAGTTATTTCCCCATCCGAGGCGTCCGGGATATTAAAAAGGATGAGCCCAGGAATCTAAAATCCGAACAGGCTTACCTGGTTTACCCGATTGGCGATTTCGACGCCGACCCGGAAACCATTATAAAATACGAAGGTATCTTCGCCGTCCCGGTAGAAAATATAGGGGAAAACTATGATCGGGCTCGAGTGATTATTATATTTTTCAATTTGAATGACCGGGATGACCATATTAGCGAACGTGTGGAAAAAATTAGCCATTTATACCAATCCCTGGAAAACTTCTATTATCCCCCCAGTGATTTGCATAAAGAGTTGGCTCAACAGGCGATAAGCCGTTTAATATCCGGGAAAAGCAGCCATACCAATTGTATGCGGTCTTTCAAGCGACTTTACGAAAGTGACCGGGACCGGGTTTTAAAAATAGGCAAGGAGATAATAAACTATCTTAAAACCATTTCGTAACAGCCCTTTCGTTCGCTGTTGGGTTTGATGAATCAAACCCTTTCCGTTCGTTGTTGGGTTTGATGAATCAAACCCCTACGAGTGAATCGATCTATGCCTTCGCGGTCCTTAGCGCTCTTCGCGGCTAGAAGTTGCAATTCTATTCTAAATATGGTAACCTAAAACCGTAAGAAACAATCGGAGGAAAATATGAAACCTGCTGTAATTAAATTATTGGCTTTATTTAATAATAAACCTCTTGGTGTACCTTTGTGCCTTCGTGCCTTTGTGGCTATTTTCATTGTGGCTGCTTCACTGCTGGCCGGTGAAACCTTATCCGCTCAACAACTAACTTTCGAAGAAGCCCTCTGGGCCCGAAACGATGAAACGGGACGCCTGGTGGCCGCTTCCGAAGCGGTCTTCCGCAGGGGCGAAGAAGTCAACCTGGTGCTTCGCCAGGTGAAAACCTTCCAGGCAGGCAAAGACGGGAAATGCCAATTCGATATCGACCTGCTGGTAAAAGACCCTAAAGGAAACATTATCCTCGACAAGAAAAACCTGCTGGGCGAAGACGGCCACATCGAACTTAAAGACGGGATCGCTTCCTCTCCCTACGGTATTTTCGAGAGCAGCGTGGGCCTGGAACCGGGCCAATATCAAATGACCCTCACGATTCGCGATATAATCGGAGGCGCTAAACTCACGACTACCCAACCTTTCACCCTCTCCCCGGGCCTCTCCTACCAAAAAGTCATCTTTGCCAAAGAAGGCAGCGACGGCACTCTAAACCCGGTCAATGACCCAACCTTTGCCAGGGGCGAAAAGGTCAACCTGGTCTTCATCAATGTAGGCAAATTTATGAAAGATGCCTCAGGGAAACACTCTTTCGATATCGATATGGTAGTGAAGAATTCTGAAGGAAAACAGGTCCTGAAGCAGGAAAAAATGCTGGGCGAAAAAGGTCATATTGTTCTTGAAAACGATATCGCGGATTCCCCTTACGGTATCTTTTATTCCTCGCTGGACCTGGCCCCGGGTGTTTATTATATGACCCTCACTGTCTACGATAAAATCGCCAACGACAATGTCAACGTTACCAAACCGTTTATCTTGAAATAAGACGCATTGTGAGGAAATAAGGATAACTGATTAAAGCCCGGTGGAACCGAACCCGCCTTCTCCCCTCCGGGCTCATGGTCAGGGATTCATTGGTCGCCTTTTCCACTCTCTGTTTTTATCCTAGATGATCATATATCTCTTTAAACAAAATCGGAAGTAAAAAATAGGGAAGGCAGGTAGATAACGGTTTCCCGATTATGCAGGACGGATTCATTTACAACGAAAATCTTAGTTGCATGCAGTCGAATAAAAAAGGACTTCTAAGAGGTTATCTATTGAAATATTTGATGAAATCGTATAAAATTAATAAATGATAAACGGGCAATTGGATTTTACACCGTCAGTAGTGAGCTTATTTTCGGGCTGTGGAGGTATGGACCTGGGTTTTTATTTGGCCGGTTTTGAGATTATATGGGCGATTGATAAGGACATCGAAGCATGTTCAACATATCTGTTTAACCTTGGAGAAAACATTAATTGCCTTGATATTCAAAATTTACCTTTGTCCGAAATCCCACAGGGTGATATAATAATCTGCGGTCCACCATGTCAAGGTTTTTCATATGCAGGTAAAAGGTCCCCGACTGATGATAGGAATTTATTATATATGGAAGCCCTGAAAATTATTGAGGCCAAAAAGCCTTCTTTTGTTGTAATAGAGAACGTAAAAGGGTTAACCTCTTTCCAAAATGGGGCAATTCTAAAAAGAATTATTATGGGGTTAGAGGGAATAGGGTACGGAGTAGAGTGGTCGATTCTTAATGCCCGGAATTTTGGTATTCCCCAAAATAGAGAAAGAGTTTTTATAGTTGCCAATAGATTAAATATATCCAATTTTATGACCAAAATCGAAAGTAATAAGGTCCAGCCGGAAAGACACCTAAAAGATGCTATAGGTGATATCGAAATAACCTCAACATTGG
>JAUPLE010000729.1 GCA_030837085.1 Acidobacteriota bacterium
TATCAGATCTGAACGGCGTGGACTATGCCGAGCTTCAACAACTGGTGGAGAGCGCTTTGACCAATATGGTAAATGCTAAGGCAAAATACTCATCCCTTACTCAAATCGCGGAAACAACCGCTTATGAGCAAACGGTCATTGATCTATTAACAACCTTTGATTATTATTCCTTTCAACAGACCTACGGATTGAACAGCGTTATCTTCAACCAAACAGCGACCTACCTGGAAACCGGCGACATCCGGGGGCTATACGATAAAATCCTCTCGGATACCCAGGCTATCATCGATAAGTTGACTTCCATTAAATCGGTTATCGACGCCGAAACTCTCCCGGAAACCTCTTACCTCTGGCGTCTCAATCAATCCTATACCGATACTCTCTTAGTGGGCCAATATGCCGCGGAAGTTTTTTACGATATTACTGGTAAAAATTAGGAAAATAGTATAAAATGAAATATGAAAATCTTCAAGGCCACTTATATCATGGAATCTCAACGACTGCTTAATAACAAAAACATCACGCTGCTCATTTTGTTCTCACTCCTATCTCTTTATTTTGTCCAGATCGGCATCGACAATTATAAATCGATTATTGAGAACAAAGAGAAATTCCTTGATATTGAACGATTGAAGGTTTACCAGTACATCAATTACGCCCAGTACGGGGCATATGGCTTTCGCATACTGTTTATCCCCAGTCCTGTAAGCGTTTATTTCGTCAATTCCAGCGTCATCTCGGAACTCACGGCCAACGTGGATTCCGGCGAACGACTGAATATCTATAACTCATTCAAAGACCGGACACTATTTGCGGACAAAGCGGGAGGATTTAAGGATTTTTCCGGCATCATGCTCCTGCTGGGCAGTCTGCTGGTCCTCTATTCCGGTTATGAATCCATAATTCATAAAGACTACCTGAGATTCATGGCCGGTTTTACCGGCCATAGAAAACTATTCCTTTCGATCTTTTTTTCACGGGTCCTGGTTTTTACCCTGCTTTTTCTTTTTATCGGAGGCATCTCGTTGCTCTTATTAAAGATCAACGGCATACAATTATCGGAAAACGAATGGTCCCACTGGTTCATTTACCTGGGCGTCCTGGCGCTCCTTTCTGTGTTCTTCTTTGTGTTGGGAACCATTGCCGGTACGTTTAAATCCAGGTTTGCCGGTTTTGTGGTCCTTATTTTTCTCTGGTTTGTTTTTGTTTTCCTGGCGCCCGGGGTAGTAAACGCCATCATCTCCCACAATGCCGATAATATCGTATCCAACTACCAATTGGAACTGGAAAAGTTAAAGATTTTGATGGATTTTGAAAAACAGGCCGCGGAAAAGGCGGGACCGGTAGAGGAAAGTAATACGGAAACGGAACGGGAATTGGTGGAAAGCGCCTGGAATAATGAATTTAAAAAGCTCCAGGCCCTTGAAAAGAAACTGCAAAACGAAATGGAAGCCAATATTCGCCGTTATCAAACACTTTCCTGCTTCTTTCCTTCCACTTTCTACCTTTCCGCCGGGAATGAGATCGGCGGCAAGGGCTATGAGAACTTCATCCGGTTCTATGAATATATCCAGGTCCTTAAATGGAAATTCATCATATTCTATATCGATAAGAGATATTATTCAGACTTCTCAAAAGTAGAACCTTTTATAAAGGATTCCGGGAATTTGTTTTATGCCCGCGCCCATTTGCCCAGGAATTTCACTGCCGGCATTTGGCTGACCGTGGTTTATATCCTGGCGTTGTTTGCCGTATCCTACGTCCGTTTCAAGAAATCGGTGAGATTATGATTAATATAGACCACCTGGATCTCAAAAAAAAGATTCCCGAAATTAGCCAATTAAATCTTCATATCGCCGAAGGGGAATCGTATGTACTGCTTTCATCCGGGGAACGGGAATTCGATCATTTGTTAAACATCTTTTCCGGCGTGGAATGGAATTTTACCGGCGAAGTCCGCGTGGATGACGCCGATATTCGCATGGACCAGGACCGGCGCCGCAAGAATATTACTATATTAAACACAGGTAGGGACTGGCCCCCGGATATGAAAATCGGCGCCATGGTCTCCTTTTTTAAACGAAATATCAACCCGCCTGGAGATGAATTCGAGGGATTCTACATCGAAGCAAATATCGATCGAATCCATGATCGAAAGATCAGTGAAATCGACGAGGTGGAATGGCGGAAAATTCTTTTTGCCCTGGCGCAGCTCAAAAAGAGTAAGAATTACATTCTCCGCGATTTTGCCGGCGGCATGCCCCTGGCTTTTAACCTGGAATTCAGGGAAACTCTTTCCCGGATGAAAAAAGGGAACTGTTCCATTCTCTATCTCAGTAACGATGTGTTCTTTGCACCGGAAATCGGCGACCGCATCGGATTTCTGAAAAAGGGAAAGCTACTGCTGGAACTGAAAGCCGCCAAAATGAAAAAAATGGACCTTAAAGAACTTTATTTTGAATTCCTCGCGGAAAGATAGATTCCAACGTCAGGACCTTTTTGAAAACCAGCACGGCTGGACAGGTCCCGACACTCCCAAAAACTTCTAATAAACAAAAGCTTTGGGAAGTCCAGAAACCTTTTCTCGAAAAGGTTTCTGGTTGCCGAAGGCAAAATTCATTCATCATCTTCAAAAGAATACGGGAGCGAGAGCAGCACTTCGGTTCCCAATTGGGAACTGTTTATCACAATGCTTCCGCCCAGCGATTTCATCAAACCGTAGCAGGTATACAGTCCCAACCCGGTTCCTTCTTCCCGGGTGGTCTGGAACGGCTGGAACAGTTTTTCTTTAAAGGACTCTTCGATACCGGGGCCATTGTCTTTGATGGATATATTGAACATTTCTTTGGAGGGCAGTTGGTCCCTGCCGGTAACATAGGTGGCAATGACGATCTCCCCTTGTTTTTCCCCGATGGCCTCAACCGCGTTGAATA
>JAUPLE010000730.1 GCA_030837085.1 Acidobacteriota bacterium
AGCAGCCTATTTTTCACATGTTTCAGCACCTCCCGGATTTTTTGATCATCGTTATTGGCGGGGGTTGTATTTTCTTTGTGCATTCAATTCTCCTTTTTCGAGAAGGTAAGGGCATACGGACAAGCAGACACCCAGCCGTACACCCTTACGTCTCGGCTTATTCTTCTTCTTTCTTTTCTTGTTTTTCCAGTTCAGAGAGGCGTTTTTTGACTTGGTCCAGGGAAGCTTCCAATTGTTGGGCGTCCCGGCGCAGCAGTTCCGATTCGCTGCCTTCCCAGCAGAGTCTCCGGCGCAGGTTCAAGCCCCTGCCGCCGCGTCCTAATCCTAATCCTCTTCCGGCAAACCGGTTTCCGCGGAGTCTCCCGTAACCAGGGTTGTCAACTCCGCCGCAAAAGCCGAATCCGCCGCCCGTCATGGATACCTGTCCTAAGGGACCGGTTCTATCACCACCAGGCATGTTATACCTCCTTATATTTTACTTTGTATTGTATTGTTCAGCCGGAAATTTCCAGAGAACACGCTCAATGAGCTTCTTTATTTTTTTTACTTAATTTATTGCCGCTGCAACAGCGGCGCCTCCGATATCGGCCTACTAATTCATCCATTTGCGCCGGGGAGGCATGGGCCGGTTTTCCCTGCGCCAACCGGTTCAATACCCGGTCGGGATCGCCCATAATCCCCGGCGCCACTTCCACTTCAACTCCGTGAAACACCAACATCCGCAAAAAAAAATGCGGGCATCCGCTGCACACGATCGTACTAATCCCTTTTTCCTTTAACAACCTAATTAGCTGGGACGGTTGTTCGCAGGTTATGCGGCATTTCTCTTGCAATGTTGCCGTTTCCCTGTCTTTATCGATCCGGTAAATCCATAAACTGTCGGCAATATCAAGCCGCGGGCTTACCCCCTCTTTGAACATGGAAACGGCAACTTTCATTCTCTTTAACCTGGTAATCGATCTCTATATACCGTCGTTTTTATACCGGGCACTTTTTCAACACCATGAACCAATCGAGGACTTTTGTATCGGTTGCCGGTTTTTCCACACGTTCTTTGGCGGTGCCGCAGGAACCCGGTGGGGGTACGATCACATCGTCCCCCGGCTGCCAATTGGCCGGCGTCGCGACTTTGTGTTGGTCCGAAAGCTGCATTGCCTGCAGCAGCCGTTTGATCTCTGCCATGTTGCGGCCATTGGAAAGGGGGTAATAGAGAATAGCCCGCACCACGGATTCAGGATCGATGATAAATACCGCCCGCACTGCCTGGGTGTTACTGGCCGCAGGCTGCAGCATACCGAAAGCCCTGGAGACATCCATGGTAAGATCGCTAATCACCGGGAAGGTCACTTCGATACCCTTCATGCCCTTGTATTCGATCTTTTCCTTGATAGTACGCAGCCAGGCGATGTGGCTGTAGGTACTGTCGATGGAGAGTCCCAGCAGTTTGCAGTTGAGTTTCTCGAATTCCGGCTGCATAGCAGCAAAGGTCATGAACTCGGTGGTGCAAACCGGGGTGAAATCGGCGGGATGGGAAAAGAAAATCACCCATTTACCTTTGTAGTCGTCAGGGAAATTAATCGGCCCTTGTGTGGTTTCCGCTTTAAAGGCGGGAGCTTTTTCCCCGATCAATGGTAGTCTTATTGTTTGTTCCATATTTTCCTCCGTTTTTTTTTATTTTAAAAAAATTCGGTATCGCATTACTCTTTTCTCTTATCGTCGTTTAATGAAATTCGACGTTCCAGGTAATCGGTGCAGGCGGCTTTAAGGGTATTGGCCGCCAGGAGAGCGCAGTGTTCAAACTCGCCGGGTAAACACCCCAGTGCCGCCAGGATTTCTTGCTGCTGCAAAGCGGCAGCTTCTTCGCAAGGTTTACCTTTAGCCAGGCAGGAGGCCATGCTGCCGCAGGCCATAGAAGATCCGCATCCGTCGGTAACGAAAGAAATTCTTTCAACTATGCCGTTTCGCACGTCCACCCAGAAATCCATGGTGTCTCCACAGGGCCCGGTGATGCGAGCATGGCCATTGAAATCCGACAGCGGCCCATGATTATGCGGATTTCTTGCATGCTCACCGGCCGTTCCGGTAAAAGTCTCGATATCTTCGCATTCCATTGCTGGTTCTTACCTCCAATATATCCAATTCTTCGGTCCTGGCCGCCTATTTTTCCCCGGGGCTGCCGTAGACATTAACGGCTCCTCACGGCTTCAAAGTAAAGGACGGAATCCCGACGTGCGGTTTTCACCGATCCCTTTTGGAGAAGTTCTTGCAGTTTTTTGGATACCTGTGGGGGGGGCAGGCCAAGGCCGGTGGACACATCTTGCACCGTACAGGGCCGCCGGCTCAACAAGTCCAGGATATCCGCCCCCGTGATTCCCGGGGGTGTCGGTGCGGACAAATCGCCGGGACCGCCTTCGTTTATCACCTCGGCTTTACTCCCTAACACGCTGGCAAACTGCTTCATTTGTTTCCAGGGCACCGGGAATGCAAAGGATTCTGCCGGCGGACGGGCTACCGTGTTTAAATGAACTTTTCCGGGTCGAATTCGGCGTATGAAAGTGGATATCTTATCTACTTCGGAAAGAATACCGGTGACCCCGTCAATCAGGAATACCTCTAACCAAACAGACCCGGGAAACTCATGGGTGAAATCAATAAGCCCCTGGAGCATCGTATTAAAGGAGATATCCTTATGTGGGCGGTTCACATGGCGAAATAGGAGATTATCTCCGGCATCCAGCGATGGCAACACCACATCGGCTTCCATCAGTGCTTCCCGCACTTCCGTCAGCCATAAAAGGGAACCGTTGGTAAGGACAGCCACCGGGACCCGGGTCATCTTCTTGATCTTGCCGATAAGCTCGCCGATGCGTATATTTAATGTCGGTTCTCCCGATCCCGCCAGGCTGATATAATCCGGGACAATCCCTTCGGATAGTTTCCGGTCCAACTCCGCAAGCACATCATCGATAACGGCATATTCTTCCCGTTTGATGGTCTTATTCGTGGTTCGTCCGAGTTGGCAATAGATGCAGTCGTAGGAGCAGGTTTTAAAGGGCACGAGGTCGATTCCCAGGGAATGCCCCAGGCGCCTGGAAGGAACAGGGCCGTAAACATATCGACAGCGTCGTTCACTCATTTATTATCCCCGCACGAGGGAGTGTCGCAGCGTTGGCTGCGGCCACAGCAGGTGGTCCCCGATGCTTCGAAAGAACATCCCTCTTTATTTCTCCCGGTCTGGTGAGGGCCGGCTCCCTTGATGATGAAACCGGCTCCACCGCTTATCAAACGATGTACCTCACCCCCGCACCCGGGACATTGGGCCAGGGGTGCTTCCGTCATGGCCTGACGACGCTCGAAACGCAGGCCGCATTTATTACATTGATAATCATAAGTAGGCATATCTTAATACTCCATTTAAAATTTAGCCACAAAAAGCACAGATGTCAATTATAAGCCTCCATCACCTCACGGGGTTCTGTCATAAGGTGGCCGGCGATTTCTTTCATGTTCACCTTGTCCCAGAAGGGGAGTTTGCCGTGAGTTTCCAGGTATTTTAAGGGAATTGGATGGGTCCCCACCACCACCGGCAGACCATATTGCTTTTCGATAAACTCTTTAAATTGCAAGATATGGGGGCAAGGTGGGTAGCCGACGACGAAACCTGTGGCCAGGTGCACGACATCGCACCCGTTTTTCTTGAATTCGGCGGGGACGTATTCGACGTTTCCCCCCGGGCAGCCGCCGCAGCTTGAATAACCGACGATCTCGACTTGATCGGCCGCACTATAACGGGAAAATCCGCCCCTACGCTCACGCAGGGCACGTAAACATTTACCGCCGCCGCAATCCCGGTAACGATCACAGATAATAATCGCTATCTTTTTCATATTTCTTTCCTTTCACTAACGATGTCGATGTAGTTTCAATAATCTTCATAAATTAAATATGCAAGAACCATGCCATTTTCTATTACACCCCGGGGACCATTGCCGCAAAATGGTCATGGGATAAATCGAGTGAATTCACTTCTTCCCAGGTCTGCAACAAAACGAAACAACTTGATGCGATCGCAGCATTTTGTTGCAACGTGCATCGACCTGTGGTAGAATAACAATATTATGATAAAAGAAATTTTCCGGGATATCGTAGACAATACCCTCGAAGGTATTATCGTCATCGGCAGCGATTATCGCATCGAGTACATGAATCGTGTGGCCGGTGAAATCACGGGGTTCTCCAACCAGGAAGCCTCGGGCAAACATTGCTACGAAATCTTAAGAGCCAAACGCTGCAAAGACTATTGCCCCATTAAACGATTTAAGGAGGGCAAAACCCAGGCTGAAATTATTATGGATATCCTGGCCAGGGACAACTCGGAAAAGTATATCAAAGCAAAGGTGATCCGGACGCGAGGGTATTGGGTGGAAATTTTTCATGATGTGACCCGGGAGATCGAATTAGAAAAACGGGTCAAAGAGAAGTATATTTTCCAGGATATTATTACGCAAGATAAGCGCCTGATTGAAATTCTAAACCAATTTCCCAGTATCGCCGCCAGTACAGCGCCTGTATTGTTGGAAGGGGAAAGCGGGGTCGGCAAGGAAGTATTTTCCAGTGCGTTACAGGCCCTAAGCGCACGAAAAGACTATCCTTTCGTAAAATTAAACTGCGCCGCTTTACCTGAGACGCTCCTGGAATCAGAGCTTTTTGGTTACAAAAAAGGGGCTTTTACCGATGCCCGCAAGGATAAACCGGGACTTTTTGTATTGGCCGATAAAGGCACGCTTTTCCTGGATGAGATCGGTGAAATGAGCCTGGCTTTGCAGGCCAAATTATTGCGGGTGGTGGAGACCGGGGAGATTGTCCCGCTGGGGGCGGCCCGAGCGGAAAAAGTCGATGTGCGACTATTAAACGCCACCAACAAAGACCTGGCAAAAGCGGTTCGAGATGGGAACTTCAGAGAGGACTTGTTTTATCGTTTAAATGTTGTAAATATCCATATCCCGCCGCTGAGAGAACGTAAGAATGATATTCCTCTTTTTTTATACCACTTTGTTCATCAATTCAATGTGATTCAAAAGAAAACGGTTCCCGGTATTTCCACTGATGCAATGGAAACGCTTTTAAACTATCAATACCCGGGCAATATCAGGGAACTTCGTAATATAGTTGAGTATGCGTTTATTTTTTGTGGGGATGCGGAAATTCAGCCCAGGCATCTTCCCAAGTATTTATTCTTTTCGGGGCAGGGATAGATCGGAAGAGCACACGA
>JAUPLE010000731.1 GCA_030837085.1 Acidobacteriota bacterium
AATCCCCAATGATCGCCGGGGTAATCATAAATAAAGCGGCCCCATTTAATAAGGTCATAAAAATTTCCCAAATCGACGCATCAAAGGCAATATTGGCAAATTGCAGCACCCGGTCGCTTTCCATTATACCGATTCTCATTTTAAAATAATAATTCAAATTCACAAGCCCACGATGTTCGATCATTACCCCTTTCGGTTTCCCGGTACTCCCGGAAGTAAAAATCATATACGCCAGGTGGCGGGAAGTCAGTTCCGGTATCACAGCGGTAGAGCCATACATTTCCAGGGCGCGCAAATCTTCCTGGAATTTTTTCTTCAGCGGCGGTTTCTCTTTTTCCAAGGCTTTTTCATCCTTAGTCAGGAGCGCATCGTAACGGAACCGGGTCAACTCGTTCTCGATCGAATAAATCTTAGGCGTACAATGGGTTGCGGTAATGCCCGGCAAATCCGCCGCCAGGTCTTCAAAATAACCAGGCGCGACAAACAATTCAGCCGAAAAATCCGTCTTGGTTTTATAGAGCTTTCCCTTATTAACCGGGCCGCGGTTAAAGGCTTCCAGCTCGCGGATCAAGTCCCCTTCCAGGTCCAGGTTCATCACATCACCGATAAACAAATGCCCCTCGGGTTTCAACAGCCCCAGGCATTTGGCCAACACCTGCCGCAAATAATTGTGACCCGGAAACGCCTGGATCACACTGTTCATAATCACCAGGTCGAAATCCGTTTCATTGAGCCGGTCGATCTCATGGGCTGCCAGGCAGTATAACATAATATGATTGTAACCTTCCCGCTGTACCCGTTCGCGGTTTTCCCGGATAATAACCCCGGAGATATCTGTTCCGCAATAAAAACCCACCTGGGGCGCGATGCGATACATCGTAATACCGCTGGAAACGCCAATTTCCAGGACACGGGTATCTTTATTCAGCAGCGGCGCTAATTTCTTCACAACATTCTCGCCGTACTCGTCCATCTCCGCCCTGCTGAAAGGTTCTCCCGTATAACTACTGATCCAGCCGCCGGCGGTGATATCGTCTGTTCCCTTTTCCGCCACATAATCCCAGAGATGCGCTTCCGCCATTTCCTGCCGTTCCGTTTCCTTTTCCCCGTAAATATCCCGCGAATCAAGGCACAGGAACGATTGCAGCGAGGGGCAGCCCCACTGCACCCGGTACAGCATTCGTATGAACCGTTTTTGCGAAATAATGACTTTCGGTTCCGCGTCCTTGATAACCGTTTTGATTCGTGCCATGGGTAAAGCCGGGTCCAGGGGCACGAAAGCCGCCCCGGCCTTGAGTATCCCCAGGATGGCGATAATCATTTCTATCGACCGGTCCATTAATAGGGCTACCCTGTCATCGGGCCGGAGCCCTTTATCATGAAAAAGATAACTCGCCAACGCGCCGGCCTTTTTATTTAATACCCGGTAGGTCACCATTTCTATTTGCGTTGCGGCGGCGATCCGGTCCGGCGTGCGTTCCAACTGTTCTTCAAATAATCCATGCACTGTTTTTTCCGCATCGTAAGGGACATCCGTGTCGTTAAACCGGAAAAGCAATTCCTCTTTTTCCGTTTCCGTTACCATATCGATATGGGAAATACACAGACCCGGCGTGCCCAGGGTGGCCAACGTTCCCCGGAACTGCCGGATGATGTGTTCTAAGTGCCCGGCCAGCCGTTGGATGGTTCCAGGTTGGAACAATCGTGAGCAGTATTCCAATTGAAAATCGATGCCATCTTCTTTCTCAAAAGCATAAAGCGTAATATCGAATTTTGCCGTATTTTTCCGGTATTTGTAAGGTTTGACCTTCAGGCCCTTAAGGTCCAGCGGCGGCCGTTGGAAATTCTGGACCACCATAGAGACATCAAAGAGTGGGTTATGGGCGGGGTTTCGTTCCAGGTTAAGCCGGTCCACCAATTCTTCGAATTGCAGGTCTTGGTTTTCAAAGGCTCGCAGTGTTATTTCCTTCACCTCTTCCAGGAATAACCCGCACGTTTTAGCGCCGCGGGGAAAGGAATGGATCGCCAGCGTATTCACAAACATGCCGATGATCCCCTGGAGGTCTGCGTGGCGTCTCCCGGCAATGCCCGTACCCACGATGATATCTTCCTGGCCGGAATACTTGTGCAGCAGCAACGTGAAGACAGCGCTAAGCCCCATATAAAGCGTAGCGCCGGAAAGTTGGACAAACTCTTTGAACCGGGCGGTTTCTTCCGCGCCCAGGCTAAATTCGAAAACATCTCCCTCGAAGCTCAATATTCCCGGTCGCGGGTAATCCGTGGGCAAGTCCAGCAGCGGGATACTGCCGCGGTCTTTAAACTGATCGAACCAATACTCTTCCTGTTCCTTGATTTTCCCGCTTTGAAAAAGACGGTTCTGCCAGACGGCAAAATCCTTGTACTGGATTCTCAATCCCGGTAATTGTTCCGCTTCGCCGTTGTAAACCCGGGAAAACTCCTTGATTAATATTCCCATGGATGTGCCGTCTGCAATAATATGGTGCATATCAAACAAAACCAGCCGCTGCTGTTCCGCCATTTCCATTAATCCTACCCGCAGTAACGGCGCTTTCGACAGGTCGAAAGCGCGGATAAAAGTCCAGGGGGCTCTTTTTGAAAAAACCGCCCCGCCGGTACGGCCCCCCACAAAAACTTTTGTTATTTCAAAATTCACTTCATCATGAATCCTTTTAACCGGTTGACCATCCACCATGTGAAAAGAGGCGCGCAGCGATTCATGACGCCGGATTAAAAATTTGATAGATTCTTCAAATCGTTGTTCATGCAAATTCCCTTCAATAATGAAGAAAAAAGGCATATTATAACTGGTCCCGATATCTTCCAATTGTTCCAGGAAAAAAAGCCGCTTTTGCGCCGAAGATAACGGATAAATTCCCTCTTCTCCCCCGGTTTCCGCCGCCTTTTCTATGGAGTTGTAAAGAGTTTTCCCGCTTTCCCCGATAAATTGGCACAGTGCTTCGATATAAGGTTTTTTAAAAAACTCGCCCAGGGGCAGGGCGACCTGGAAAACCTGGTGAATTTTCGAGATCATGATCGATGCATTCAGAGAATGCCCGCCCAATTGGAAGAAATTACTATTCACACCGATAAATGGTTCGTCGATGCCCAGGGTTTCCGACCAAATTTCCGTCAATCTTTTTTCTACTGGATTACGCGGACGTATGAACAACTCCTGTTCTTCCCTCTTTTCAAGCCGGGGAACAGGCAGCGCCCTACGGTCGATTTTGCCGTGCACAGTTAGGGGCAGCGTTTCAATAAAAATAAAAAACGAAGGGATCATATAATCCGGCAAAAACGCCGACAAATACTCCCTCAAAACCTGGGAAGAGGGAGGATAAGGCGTCCGGCCCACCAAATAAGCGCAGAGAAATAAGTTCCCGTCCCGGTCCGTATGATCGATCACGATCACATCTTTAATATCATCGCGCTGCATCAAGCGGCTTTCGATTTCAGCCGGTTCTATGCGGTATCCCCGGATTTTGACCTGCTGATCCGCGCGGCCCATGAATTCCAGCACGCCCGTGGACAACCACCGTGCCAGGTCGCCGGTTTTGTAAACCAGGGGGGCTATTTTCGAGAAAACCGCCCCCCTGGACCCCCTGTAAAAGCTTTTATTTTTTTTATCCTGGTCATCCTGATAATCCCATAAATCCTGTTCAAATTTTGCCCCGGTCAATTCCGGTCGATTTAAATAGCCAGCCGAAACCCCTGGGCCGGCGATATAAATCTCTGCCGTAAGGCCCAGCGGCGCCAACTCCCGGCAACTATCTAACAAATAAACCTTGTAATTGGCAATCGGCCTGCCGATAGGAACGCTGGAAAATTTTCTTCCTTCATCCTTGCTGAACTTAAAAAAAGTGGCGCACACCGTAGTTTCAGTGGGACCGTAAGTATTGTAAACACAACCCAAATCCAAAAGACGGTTCACCTGTTCCCATTTCAAAACATCGCCGCCGCTGATAAACGTATGCACAGACCGCAGCGGGTGCGGTGAGACACCGGGATCAAACGAATTCAAGAGGCCCAGCAGTTGAGGAGAGCAAGAAATAACCGTAACGCCATACTCTTCAATAAAACGGACCAGGAGGCTAATATCTCGCACCCGTTCTTTGCCTGCGATTGCCAGGGCGCCTCCTTTTAATAAAATAGGATACATCTCTTCGGCAAACGTATCGAAACTAGCGGAAGCCTGCTGCAAAACCCTGTCTGTTTCCCGGAGATTAAATTCGCGGTTAAAGGCATGGATATAAGCTGCCAGGTTGCGGTGCGTCACGGCCACGCCTTTGGGCTTGCCCGTGGAACCGGATGTATATATGACATAAGCAAGATTAACGTCGCAAGGGGGGCTTTTTTGAAAAATCCTAATAGGCTCCCCGCGCCGCGGGGCCCCTGGACCCCTAAAAAACTTTTCATTCATTAAAATGTTGGTTCCACTATCCTTCAACATATAATCAATTCTATCGTGCGGATACTCCGGATCAATAGGCAAATATGCGCTCCCGGTTTTTAATACAGCCAGCGCCGCCGTCACGAACTCCACGGAACGGTCCACCATAATGGCCACCAGGTCGCCGGGATTTACACCCTTTTGCTTCAGCAGTCCGGCCCACTCTTCTTTTTTTTCATTCAACTCCCGGTAAGAAATCCTAATTTCCACACCTTCCGGGGAACTGATAAGGGCCGTATTATCAGGCGACCGTTCCACCTGCTCTTCGAACAAACAATGCACCGCTTGATCCTGGGGAAACTCCACATCCGTATCGTTCAAACGGACCAACTGGTAATAAATATCATCTTCATCCAGCAGCGAATACCTACACAGCGGAAGCAACGGGTCAATAGATACCGATTGAAGAAAAACCGCAAAATAATGCAATAGTTGCCGGATATTCTCTTCCGCCAACCGTTCATTATTATAAAGACAAAAACACTCATTGCCATTTTCCGGGACCGCTAAATAAAAACAAGGAACAAAATCGGGCAGACAATCATCCGAACTATCCAATGCCATCACACCCCAGGATGTTGCTTTTTCCAGGTCGTCCGGCGCAGTAACCGGCAGCAAACGGGGATACCGTTGAAAAATATCGCGGCAAAAGGTTTTCCACTTCCGCAAACGCTCCATTTCATCATGCAGCTTTTGACCGCATTGATTAAAAGTAAGTTCCGGGTCCAGGTCCACCCGCAGCGGCGTCGGGAAGGCAAACAAATTTTCCAGGCCATTGACTTCCAAACGAAGCACCGGATCGATCCAAACCGCGTCGAAACCATAGCGATTCGTAAGGCGGCAAACCATGGCCAGGAACACCGCGGCCACTCGTTCCACCCGCGGCAATGAATCCGGGAGATGATCTATTTCGCCAGGCAGGGGAAAAGGGATAACTCCCAGCCTACTTCCAATGGCGGGGGAGTTATTAAAGGTATCAACCGCCAAAGGAAAAGCCAACGGTTGCAGCGAAAGAAGTCTTTCCAGCCAGTGAGACTCATATCTGCACACCAACCGGTTCAACCGATCGATGCGCAGGGCCGTATCATCATCCAGCGTTCCCAATAATTTCCCCGGTTCCAGGCCTTTTTGCGCCGCCAGTCCAGGAACATTTATTTCCCTACCTTCCAGGGTAAATAAGCGCCGGATTTCCAGGTTGCAGTCAGCGGCGGCAATAAACAACGAACCCGGTACGGCTGGTGAAACTTTTTCATCCTCCACCGGGAAAACCTCGCGCACCGTGAAAAATTCATTACCCACTACCAGTTTAGGGGTGGCCAGGGGATTCGGGTAATCCCCGAAATTCAATGCCCGGATAAAGGCATCGATGTTAGCCGCCGGTTGGTTAAAGTTAATGATGCCGGCGGCAAAAGGCCGTTTATATAAAGGATTATAGGTTCGCCCTGCCGGGTCCTGGGTGCGGGGCGCCGGACCGCCTTTATCCCATTCGGATACCAAAGTTTCAAGGCCGGCTAATGCCGCTTCATAACATTTCATATTAAGGGAACCCGCGGTCTCATTGGCTTCGATCTCCACCGGGGTTTGGATCAAAATCGGCCCGGTATCGATGCCCTTGTCCATTTCGTGCCAGGTAACCGCATAACAGGTTTCCTGTTCCATCAGCGCCCAGGTTGCAGCATACATACCCGCGCCGCGGGGCAGCGGCGAATCGTGGAAATTGATGGCCCCTTTCCCGGGCAGCGCCAGTATTTCCGGCGTTAAAATATGACTATTATTAATGCTAAAAAGATAATCAAAAGGTCGATTCAAAAACGATTTAAGTACGGATTCATTAAAACCCATACCGGGAATATCCTTTTCCCGGCGCCAGGCAATGACCTGGGGATCGTCGGAGATAATCCCCAGGATGCGATGACCATAACGCATTAATATTTCCGCGGACCGGGTAGGTAAAGTCGACTTCCCGATAATAAAACAACCAAAAGGCCCAGCCCTACCATCGCGACCCTGCAACGTAAAATCCTCGATACGCTGGTCCGGCTCCTCCACCACTTCATGCAAAAGATTTAAAAAATGCCTGGAAAACCGCTCCATGGTCGGCGGCTTAAACAAAGCCGTACAATATTCCAGGTAAAAGACAATCTCACCTTCCTGCTCCTGGGCAATGAGGGTCAAATCCATTTTGGCTGTTTCCCCGGATTCATACGGATAAGGCCTGATCTTCAACGCAGGGTTACTACCCTTTGTATGGATTTTGGAACGGATATTCTCAATATTCTGCACCACCAAACTGACATCAAAAAAGGGATTGCGACCCGACAACACATCTTCCCGGTAATTAATCTTTTCCAGTAACGCTTCAAACGGGTAGGCCTGGTATTGATAAGCTTTCAGGGTATTAATTCTCACCTCTTCCAGGAATTCCCTGAAACTCTTTTTCCCGGTAGGATAATTGCGCAGAGCCACGGTTGCCATTACCAGGCCGATGACGTTCTCCAGGTCCGGGTGAATTCGGCCGGTCATGGGAGAACCAATAACAATATCTATTTGACCGCTGTAACGAGACAATAAGATATTGAAAACCGCCAGCAGCGTCATATACAAAGTAGCGCCGGTCTGCCGCGCCAACCGGTTAACCAGTGAGGCCAATTCTTTCCCGGAATGAAAACAAAAACTTTTTCCTACAAAACTTTGTTTCCCCGGTCGGGAAAAGTCCGTGGGCATGGGAGACATGGAAGGTCGGGATAATTTATCCTCTAAGATGGTGAGCCAATATTTTTCCCCTTCGGCCATTTGTCCGGACGTCAGGAGATTACTTTGCCACCGCGAAAAATCCTTATATTGCAGGCGTATAACCGGTAATTCTTCCCCATCATAAAGGGCCTGGAATTGACCGGCCAATATCCCGTGCGAAGCGCCGTCGCAGATAATGTGGTGCATGTCTACCAGCATGAGTGGTATCCCCGGTTCGATCGCAATCAACCCCACCCGCAGCAGCGGTGCTTTCGACAGGTCGAAAGCACGGATAAAATGATTCGGTTTATTCATGAATGATGAATGATGATTTTTTTCTTCTTCGCGGTCCTTCGCGTTCTTCGCGGCTAAATTGAAAATTTCTATCTTAAACTTCAGGCTCTCATGAACCCGCTGTACCAGCCGGTTATTCACCGGTGCGAACGACGTCCTGAAACTTTCATGCTTCCGGATGAGTTGGAGGAATGTTTCTTCCAGTTTTTTGATATCTACGTCGCCGGCCAGTTGTAAAACCTGGGGCATATTATAAGCCGTGCTCTCCGGCGCCATTTGCTGAAGCATATAAAATCTCTGCTGCGCCGGGGATGCCGGGTAATATTCCTTTTTTTCCACGGCTTCGATGGCCGTAAAAGATTGCCGTGGGACGCCGCCAATATACCGGGCCAGTTGGCTGACATTGGGGTAGGCAAATAATTTAGCCAGGGGGACGTTTACCTTTAACTCTTTATGAATACGACCGGCCACCATAGTCGCTTTGAGAGAATGCCCACCCAGTTCGAAAAAATCATCCGTTGTACTGATTACATTTTTATCCAAGCCCAATACATCAGCCCATATGGTAACTAATTTCTCTTCGATTTCATTGACCGGGGCCATAAACCGGATTCCCCCTGGAGTTACGGAACCCGGATCAGGCAGCGCTTGCCGGTCCACTTTTCCCGTGGAACTGAGGAGCAACCTTTCCAGGTAAACAAACCGACCCGGGATCATATAACCGGGCAAGAAACGGGATAAGTATTCCCTTAATTCCGCCGCGCTCAACTCTTTTCCCACGAGGAAAGCGCAAATATAGAGATCGTCGGAAGTTCCGCTATTTCTAACTGCCCTGACTACAGCCACTGCTTCTTTAATACCGGGAATGGCCAACAAATGCGCCTCGATTTCTCCCAATTCGATGCGATAGCCCCTGACTTTCACCTGGGAATCCAACCGCCCCAGGAATTCGATGTTGCCGCTGGCTAACCAGCGCGCCAGATCGCCGGTTTTGAAGAGCGGTGAGTGGTGAGTAGTGAGTGGTAAATGGTGATTAAACAAAAGTTTTACGGGGTCCAGGGGCGGTTTTTCAAAAGAGCCCCTG
>JAUPLE010000732.1 GCA_030837085.1 Acidobacteriota bacterium
ACCCCTCAAAAAAGTTTGCTCACCGCTCAGGAGAGTTTGCTCACCGCTCAAAAGAGTCTGCTCAGTGCTCAAGAAAGTTTGCTCACCCCTCTAATATGTTTGCTCACCGCTCAATTATGTTTGCTCAGTGCGGCCACCAATTTAGTTTATATTTTCTATAACCAATAATTGTATCCTTTTCTCCCAGCCCGGTGCGTTTATCAAAGTCGCCTCATTTGTTCTTACTTCAGCAAAAGTGATTTTTGGTTCAAGATCCAGTATTAATGTAATTATCAAGGGATTTCCCGCTGTCCCCTCACTTTGAAAAATTTTGAAAAAAGCAGCATGGACCCATTTTTAAAATTTCACAAAAAGGAGCTTGATTTTTTTTTCTGGATTATTATACTAGTTATGTAAACTTTAAATAATTAGGAGGAACTATGAAACCCAAAAATTTTAACAAAAAACTGATGTTAAACAAAAAAACCGTTGCCCACCTGGGTAACAATGAAATGAACGCAGCCCATGGAGGGAGGCCCGTTTCACTAGATGGTGAGTGTCCCACTTATGGTAAAGTTAGTTGCCCTACAGTATGCTACACCTTAAATTATACCGATCATCTATCCGATCCTTGCTGCGCGGGATGGGCGTGTTGAAATTGAAACACAAAATTTGCTCCTTCCCAATCCCCAATTTTCATAGTAGACTATGAAAATTGGAGTAGTGAGTTGATGAAGCAACAATTCGCGGCGCAGCACTAAGTGCGCCGTGATATGGTCCTTAGGGCCTTCTTAGGGTGGTCGGCCACTTTGACGAGGTCTTTAATTTTTCGGTAATATGTTTATTTCGATTTTTTTCTGCCAATAACCTGTAGGATTGAAAAATATAAGGCTGTAGGCGCCAATGAAACCGGGTCCCGGCGTCCAATAAAAAATCCCCCTCTGACCGTCCAACGTTGACCCGACCGGAAGCCCTATCAACCGGTCTCCACTGACCAGCTTACCGATATAGCTCCCACTCGCCGGATTTCCCGCCTCTTCCGGTCCGGCCAGATGAATGACCACACGTTCCAATTCCCGGATTGCTATCGACGTTATCCCGTTATCATCGGGGTAAACCGTTTGCGGTATACTTTCATTGGCGAAACCTTTCTCCACCGTGATGGGACAGGAATACTCCAGGGGGATACGGGCCAGATCTTCCCGGGGTATATGCGCCTGTACTTCCATTGGCCCGGAAGCTGCGGCGCTTTGACCGGTGTTGAGGATTTCAAAAAAACGACAACCGATGCCTTCCTGGTTCCCAACATTGTCGGCGGCGGTCCAATAGATGGTATGAAGACCGCTTTTATATTCGGTGCTATCGAGGGTGAAGCGGGCGCCCGCATTGCTGCTGTTGGCATAACCGGGGAATATCGCGGCAATATCTTCCCTGTATATTCCATAGATGGGATGTCCTAGAGCGATCCCGTCTACCCAGACGTTAATGGTAGAACCGTCGGTGGGGATCAGGTTAGGCATGGGGGTCAACATCCAGCCCCCGTTAATAAAACGACTCCCGGAAGCAGCGCCGCCCAGTGCCGGCATATCGATCGCCCCAAAGGGTTTCACCGCATTGGCATTAGCGATGGTTATGGTTTTGGCCCCCAATACGGTCTCTTTACCGGGGGTGTCTTTGGCAATCGCCGTCAATACCACTTCCCCATCCGGCAAGAAGTTGGTCAGCATCATATAGCCCCAACTGGCCCGGTCATTTTTGGGATAACCCGGATAAGAGGTTTCCACATCGGACCTGGCGTCGGCAACGAATACGGCATTCCCCATATAAGCGGAACCGGCATACAACTTCACCTCCTCTATTTCGATATCGTCCAGGGCCCATCCGGTTACCGGTATACTGCCCATAACGGTAGAACCATCGGTTGGAGTGCTAAAGTCACCAATGGGAGGTGCATCGTTATTGGGGTCGATAACTTGTAAATGAACAATAACGGTTTGTGGCGAATTGTAGGCATAGGGAGCGGTAATGGTGATAGTCCCGGTGTAACTGCCAACGGCTAAACCGGTGGGATCTACCGACACCGAAAGCATTGAGGCGCCGGTCCCGACAGTGGGGCTAAAGGAGAGCCACGGCAAATAACCGGCAGCACGCCACTTCAAGGTTCCGCCGCCGTTATTGTCGATCAGTACCGTTTGCGTACCGGTAACCTTCCCCGGGGCAAGGGCGCCAAAATTCAAGGTGGTGCGGTTTAAACCGATTACCGGTACATCACATTGATGGGCTTCCCAATCCGGGTCATGGAGGTCGAGCCAGGCTCTAAGTATGGGGTCGGAAGCAGAAAGACAGTTATAGCCGATATCCAGATGGAACATCTGTAAAAAATTTGTAAAATTTGAAGGGATACTGCCGCGCAATTGGTTGTAGCTCAGGTAAAGCTCTTTCAAATTACTGAGATTACCTAATTCAGAAGGGATGCTGCCGCTCAGTTGGTTAACGCTCAGGCGAAGCACTTCCAACTGGCTGAGCATGCCTAATTCGGCAGGGATGCTGCCGCTCAGTTGGTTGCGCTGCAGCCATAGATATTGCAACTGGCTGAGCTTACCTAATTGAGAAGGGATGCTGCCGCTCAATTGGTTATTGTCCAGCCTAAGAAAACTCAAATTACTGAGATTGCCTAATTCGGCAGGGATACTGCCGCTCAGTTGGTTATCAAAAATCATAAGAAATTTCAAATTACTGAGATTGCCTAATTCCGGGGGGATGCTGTTGCTCAGTTTGTTTTCGTACAGGGACAGCTTTTGTAAATTACTGAGATTGCCAAGTTGAGAAGGGATGCTGTTGCTCAGATGGTTTTCGTACAGGGACAGCTCTTGTAAATTACTGAGATTGCCTAATTCCGAAGGGATGCTGCCGTTCAGTTGGTTTCCTCCCAGGGAAAGCTCTTGTAAATTACCGAGAATGCCTAATTCCGGGGGAATGCTGTTGCTCAGTCGGTTATAAGCCAGGCAAATTTTTTCCACATTATATCCTGGAATATAGACCCCATACCAACTTCCTTCCGTCCCGGGCAAAGCAAACCCATCGGTATGCAAGGGGGGAGTCTTCCAGCCGCTGTTATCGTACCAGTTATCTCCATCGGTGCTTTTGTACAATGAAATCAATGCCTCACGTTCCGCGGTAGGAATAGCTGCGGCCACAAAAATTGATAATTGCATTAATAGTATAATAAAAAAGCAAATCGCGGCCTTTTTCATGGGACCTCCTTCATTCTCTTTCATGAGATTTTTGATACTTCGGAATTTATAATTATAATATTATTTTCCCAAGTAATAGTAAAGATTTATAAAAGTTTACATTTTTTGATACAGGGGAAAATGAGGGCTGGCGAATTTTCTCCTACAAGAAATTTTCCCAAAAGTCGAGCCTGCTTCGTTTCCTTTTTTTGGTTCGGATTGTAGGACCGCTAAACAAAAAAGCGGCATAAATCCTAAAAACGAAAAAACTCGTTGACAACCCCCGGCTTTTGGTTTAATATAAGGCCATGATCGAAGAACATGAATTAAAAGGTATTCCATATGGTATAGCCGATTTCAAAGATTTTCGTATAAAAAATTTATATTACGTAGACAAAACACGATTCATCAGGGATATCGAAAATAAAGGAAGCTTTTTATTCTTCATCCGGCCCCGCCGGTTCGGGAAATCACTCTTCCTCTCCATGATGGAATACTATTACGATATCGAGCAAAAAGACCAATTCGATTTCCTTTTCAATGGCGCCGATATCTACCAAAAACCCACAAAAGAAAAAAACAAATACCTGGTATTGAAATTCAATTTTTCCGCGGTAGAGGCAAAAAAAGACTCTATCGAAAGGGCATTCTTTTGTAATGTAAGGGATAGTTCCTGTGTTTTCGTCGATAAATATGCCGATTTACTAGGAATCGATTCCAACGAAGTAAAAAATAAATTGGAACAATCGGAATCCCCGGCAATGCTTTTGAATTTGCTCTTAAGATACTGCCATGGAAAGCAAAAACTATACGTCATCATCGATGAATATGATAATTTTGCCAACACGATCCTATCCGATTCCGGGGAAGCGGAATACCGGTCCATCACCCATGGGGAAGGCTTTCTACGTTCATTTTTCAATGTAATCAAGGCAGGAACCACCGGAAGCGATACCCCCATTTCGCGGCTGTTCATGACCGGTGTTTCTCCCATAACCCTGGACGACGTCACCTCCGGGTTCAACATCGCAACAACCATCTCATTGGACCTTGATATCGCTGAAATCCTGGGATTCACCGGGATCGAAGTGGAAACCATGATTGAATACTACCGGCAAACCGGTAAAATTCACCATTCGACACCGGAACTGATGGACGTTATGGGACAATGGTATAATCACTATAGGTTTTCATTGTATTCGGACTGTGAAGTATTTAATACAACGCTTGTATTATATTTTTTACGCGAATATTTGAAAAAGTCCCGCATCCCGGATCCGCTCATCGACAATAACGCCCGGATCGATTATATGAAACTGAAGTATTTAATTATTAGCGATAAAAAAGGCGTTCCGCAAACCCAACTCCCAGAGACCAACGGCAATTTTTCCAAACTCCGGCAAATTATGGAAAATGATTCCCTTCATTCTACCATCGTCGAGCGTTTCCCTATTGCGAAATTGACCAGCCCGGAAAATTTTATCTCCCTTTTATATTATTTCGGCCTCTTAACTATTACCGGCAGCGATGAAGAAAATAAAGCGATTCTTAAAATTCCCAATGAAGCTGTCAAACGGTTGTACTACGATTATATCAAAGAAACCTATGAAGAGACCGGCCTATTAACCATTGATTTAAGCCGGTATGAAGCCGCCATGAAAGATATGGCCTTTAAAGGGAAATGGAAACCGTTAATCGCTTACCTGGTTGACCGAATGGAGGCGCCGCTGGGTATAAGAGATTTAATCACGGGAGAAAAAGCCCTCCAGGCGTTCTTGAATGTTTACCTGGGATTATCCGCCCTGTACCTGGTTTATTCGGAAAAAGAATTAAAAAAGGGCTATGCCGACCTGGTCTTGGAACCGTTCCTGGCGCAATACCCCGGGTTGAAGTATGCCTATCTTATCGAAATCAAATACATCAAACCCCACGGTAAAAAGAGCGAATTAACCCCGGAAAATCTCCAAAAAATAAAAAAAGAAGCAGAAAGTCAGCTCAATAAATACAGCCTGGATGAAAAATTCCGGAAATCCATCGGGCAAACCACGTTGAAAAAGTTGGTGCTTATTTTCAGTGGCAATCGCATGGTACATCACAGCGAAATTTAGCATTTCAAATCCCGCGCCGCCAAGGCACCAAGACACCAAGAATTTTTTAATAATATAACCTCTTGGTGTTCCTTTGTGCCTTCGTGCCTTTGTGGCTATTTTCATGGCAGACTGTCACTGTTTTCCTCCTTATTTAAATATAACGTATTCTCAAAAGTTTTCCCGGGGAAACTATAAAAAACTTATGCCCTACTTTCACACAAAATCGACCACTCGAACAAACAACCACTAACCACTCACGCGATCGCCCATTCATCTACCAGGCAATCTACATTTAAATATAGCATAAAATCAATATTGAAGTTAGCAAAATTGATGCAAAATGTGTAGCAAAATCGTTGCAGCCAGGGCTAGGGGCCAGGGGCCAGGGGCGGGGGTTAGCGGACAGGATTCAGGGATTAGGTTTCGGTAGGGGCAGGCCACCGTGTCTGCCCTTTTATTGCTGTTCTTCCACGCTTTTCCGCGGTGTTGGAAAACTTTTGCGCGGTGTTGGGAAAGTTTTCCGGGGTGTTGGAAAAGTTTTCCGCGGTGTTCGGAAAGTTTTCCGGGGTGTTGGAAAACTTTTGCG
>JAUPLE010000733.1 GCA_030837085.1 Acidobacteriota bacterium
AGCAATTTTGAAGTTACACTACCTAAACCCCAATCAGACCTCGCCACCCAATCATTGAAAGACCCTTATATTTTAGATGTTCTCACCCTCACCGAGCCATTCCAGGAACGGGAACTGGAAACCGAACTGGTCAAACACCTGGAGAAATTTTTGATTGAACTCGGTGCAGGTTTTGCCTTTATGGGTAGGCAATATCCGTTGACAGTTAGTGATAAAGATTTTTATCTCGACCTGCTTTTTTACCATGTAAAGCTGCGCTCTTTTGTAATTATTGAATTAAAAAAGGGAGAATTCAAACCCGAATATGCCGGAAAGATGAATTTCTATTGTTCCGCAGTGGATGATTCTCTCAAGCATGATACAGACCAGCCAACCATTGGCTTGATCCTCTGTCAGACAAAAAACAAGATCTTTGCCGAATACGCATTGAGGGATATTCATAAACCAATCGGCATTTCAGACTATGAACTCACACGCACACTGCCGGAGACTTTTAAATCATGCCTACCCTCTGTTGAAGAGATTGAAGCAGAATTAAGCAGGGAAAACAATAAATAGGGGGTGCTTTCCGGGACAGGCAGATTTCGTCCGACCGTAAGCGCTGCCGGGGACCAACATGATGACCATGATGAGTAATGAAAAGATCATTAATCCTGGTGCGCATGTTTTCATCTTTTCTCCTTTTTATAAACCTGCCTGCCGGTATTCTTTCATGGATGTCTAAGTATAAACCAATTCCCCGGATTTTTCAAGGAACTTTTCTTACCTTGCGCTTTTTCCCTGGGAAATGGAGTAGACTAAATTAGTCCCCGGGAGGCCCTCTTTTTCAAAGCATTTTGAAGTAGCCATTCTTGTTTGGCATTATTCGCTTCTTCCATAGTGCGATACTTGAATACACCCCTGGGAAAATCAGGAGGACAAAGCCGGTTTGCCAATTTAAATAACTCCCTTACCTGTTTAAAATACGTTTCATCAGGATTATAACACCACAACGCCTGCTGTGCTTCCTCGAAAGTCTTAAATTTCTGTAAACCCATTTTATTTTTTGTTCTTCTCCTGGATAAGTGAGTTCAGAAAAAAAGCGTCTCTTTTATCTTCCATTCTCAGCGTATCTTTTTTTAGCCAAAAAAGTGTTTCTATGGAAGCGATCCTGACCTGGACTCCTTCTACCGTGATGGTTTCGTATTGCAGGTCATCATAAGTAGCCACTTCTCCGATACGGCCTAGAATATCGATGTAGAATCCATCAGGTGTGCCATAACGTATTACGGAATAGTCATTCAAATCACCCAGGGTAATTCCATCGATGGAATTATCATTAAAGGCGATTCGTAAAGCCTTTCTAAGTTTATCTATGTTTTCCGGGACCATTTTTACAAAAATATCCAGGTCCTGGGTAACGCGCGGCATTCCGTGAATTATCACGGCAAAACCTCCGATTAGAACATATTCTACCTTTTCTTGCCAGAGCGCCTTTAAAACTTCTAAGAAATTCTCAAAAAATTCCATACCCCCAACATATCATAATAAAGCGGAAAAAGCAATAATATCTATCACAAGACAGGAATTCTATTTCTAAAAATTATGAAAATGCTGCCCATAGGGCCATTTTCTTGACAAAAAGCCTCGCTTGTGCGATAAATAGATTCTTCAAAAAATGAAGGAGCTGAATCATGCATATACAAAGCAGTTTTGCGGAATATTTTTTCACTTCCAGGCATGCCCTTAAAACCGCCCGTAAAAACAAAAAAATCTATTCAGCGATCTCTAAATACAATATGACCTACACGGAAATCGACTCCGGCCTCGCCAAACTGGAAAAACTCATGGACGCCGATAAAAAGAAAATCGAATTGCACGGGAAACAACTGGAAGCAAGGGTAGCCTTCAAAAGCATATATGCTAAAGTAAATACCCTCTATATATCTCATGTCGGGTTAATGAAAGTAAAATTCCGCAAGAACCCCGAACGTGTTGAAAGACTGATGCTGAACGTCCCCAGGGAAAGAAGTATAAACGGCTGGCTCCAGCAGGCCGATACATTTTACGTCAACCTCATCAACGACGCCGACATGGTAAACAAATTAACCCAAAACGCCATCTCCCCGGATAAACTGACAGAGGCCCATGCCGGGATTAAAGAAGTCGAATACGCCCACAACAATTACAAAGAAGCCATCGGACTATCCCAGGCCGCGGTCGAAACCAGGGATGCATTATTCGAAGAGTTCGATTTATGGATGAGGGAATTCATCTATATCTGCAAGATGGCCTTAAGCCAGGAATCCCAATTGCTCGAAGCTCTGAAAATCAAAGTCTTTTCCAAAGGCTATATAAAACATAAACCCACCCCTTTACCGGCGGATCACGCCCCAAACTCCTAAAAACGCAAACCACCCATTACGGATTTTGTCTCCAAATATCAATCAATAATACAAATTTCGCCAAATTCGCAGGATATTATACTATTTATGCATTAAATAAGTTTTACTATGAAATGCAAATGTCTTACTATGAAATGTTTCGGTTGTACCATGAAATACATCGGTTATACTATGAAATAAAAATGTTTTACTATGAACTTCAATTGTTGTACTATGAGATGAAATAGATATACTATGAAACATAAAGGTTGTACTATAACTTAAAAATATTTTACTATGAAATAAAAACGTCTTACTATGAAATAAAAAATTCGTACAATGAAAAAAATCGGTTGCAATACGCAGTAAAATTTGCTAAAATAGCTTGAAGGAGCAGCAAAAATGAAAAAAAAGATGAAAGTACAAACAGGAAGCTTCAAGGCAGCGATCGGACAAAGGTTAGCGCTAATCCGTGAAGAGCTCCGCCTTACCCGCAACGAGATGGCGGCGAAGTTAGGACTCACCCAGGCCACCTATTATAAAAATGAAACCGGCTTTTTTCTTCCCGGTTTGGATACTCTAGCCCGTCTGCACAAAGAACTCGATATATCACTGGACTGGTTTCTCTTCGGCGGCCAACCCATGAGAAATAAAGACAAGCAACCTATCATTGCCCCGGAAACAAAAAACACCGGACTGGAAAATAAAGCGCCTGATGTAAGACGATTATTGGATGATATGGAACAAGACCCCATGCTGTTTCATGAAATAATGTTGTACTACTATAAATATAAGAAAAATCAAGATACCTCGATCTCGAAACCCGCCGCACCCACGCCGCCACAGGCAGATGAATGATGAATGATGAATGATGAACGAGGAATGAGGAGAGGAAAAAAGGTATAAAGAATTATAAATCTTTACAAAAAAATTGGGAAACGATATTATAATTTCACCTTAACATTTCAAATCCATAAATGGAGGAAAACATGAAGAAGTACAAAATATATTGGATATTCGTAGTTTCAGTATTGATAACGGGCGCCCTCTTTGCCCACCAATTGACGCTTACCAAAGTAGGAGAATGGAGCACGGGCCATTATTTTAAAGTCTTTGTAAAGGGCAATTACGCCTATTGCGCCGCCGGTTACGCCGGCCTCGACATCATCAATATCGCCAATCCCGCCAATCCCCAAAAAGTCGGCAACTACGATACGCCCGGTAACGCGAAAGATATTTTCATAAGTGGAAATTACGCTTATGTGGCGGATTACGAAAACGGGTTACAGGTAATCGATATCTCCTCTCCCTCTTCACCCACATTAATAGGTACTTGCGATACGCCGGGCGATGGTATCGGCGTGTATGTATACGGCAATTATGCCTATGTAGCGGATGGAGACAGCGGCCTACAAATTATCGATGTATCCACCCCAGCCTCTCCAACCCTGGTGGGAAACTTCCCTACGCCTTACTGGGCATCCGGTGTATATGTCGTCGGTAATTACGCCTACGTGATAACGGGCGAATGGGACGTCGATGTTGATGAAGTCTTCGGCGGGCTGATTATTTTAGACATTTCCAATCCCGCCTCTCCCCAACAGGTGGGAACTGTTGGTTTACCGTGTGCAACCGGGATTTATGTAGCGGGCAATTATGCCTACATTACCACAAGACTGGCCAGTACGTCTCCAGGCGGATTCCTGGTAATCGATGTAACCGATCCCTCTTCTCCCGCACGTGTCGCAAACCTTGAAAATACACCCGGTTATGAAGATATCTATATAAAAAGCAATTACGCTTATTGTGCCGGTGGGGGGGGGAAAGGCGTGACTATCATCGATATCGGCGATCCCACCAAGCCCACGATACGCGGAAGCGCCGAAACCCCGGGATGGGGTTACGGCGTACATACCGTTGGGAATTATTCTTATGTGGCCAACGGTGACAGTGGACTGCAGATAATCAATGTATCCGACCCCACCTATCCATACATTACCGGGAATTATGACAATTCGAGGAATATGGATTATCTCAGTTTAAACGGTAACTATGCTTATACGGGGGATACCTATGACGGCGAAATGCAGGTAATCAATATTTCCACCCCCGCATCGCCCACCCGGGTGGGAGTTTATGAGGAGTCGGTCAAAAATATGCGGGGACTCTTTGTGAAAGGGAAATATGCTTACGCCGGATACTCCGGGAAAGAACTCCGGGTCATTGACATAACCGCTCCCACTTCCCCGGTTCTTTCCGGGACTTATGAGCATCTAAAATCGTGGTACCCCGCAGCCATAGATGTCAGCGGTAATAATGCCTATGTGGCGGATTACCAGAGCGGGGTGACAATTATCGACATTTCCACCCCATCCAGCCCCACACTGGTAAAAAACTATGAAATTACCCGCGGTCCCAATGACATTTATGTCAAAGGAAATTATGCCTATCTGACAATTTCAGTCATTGGCTTAAAAATCATCGATATTTCTACCCCTTCATCTCCTACCATTACGGGGTCTATCGATCTCCCGGGAAGTACTATGGCGGTGTCTATCAGCGGTAATTATGCCTATGTGGCGTCTACCGACTATGGAACAGCCTCCCCGCCTGTCAGCTCCAGTGGAAAATTATATGTTGTCAATGTAGCCAATCCGGCCTCTCCTTCTCAAGTGGGAAGTATCGATCTCCCGGAAGCGGCTTCGGATGTATATGTCAGCGGCAATTATGCCTATGTGACATGCGGATTAAGCGGTTTAAAAGTAATCGATATTTCCAAACCCGCATCTCCTACCCTGGCCGCCAGTTATGACACTTCGGGGCCGGCAAAAAAAGTCGCTGTAAAGAATAACTATATATATGTGGCCAATGGCGAAAGCGGGAAACTGTTAATCTTACAAAGCGTGATAGCGCCAAACCCGCCGCGGATACATTTAAACCGCACCGCCCTGTATTTTGCAGCCACCGATTCCCTGGCTGGAACTGTCGCCAATCCCCAAACCTTCTTTATTACCAACACCGGTGAAAGCACCCTAGAGTGGTCGATATCCGAGGATCAACAATGGCTCAACTGTTCCCCTACCGGCGGTATCGACAGCGGCGAAGTAACCGTTTACGTGGATGCCTTTGGGCTTTCAGCCGGGACCTATACCGGGGAAATTACCGTTTCCGATCCCGACGCCGACAACTCCCCCCAGAAAATAGCCGTTACCCTGAAGGTGTACGGCAGCGGGCAAACCTCAGCCCCCTTCGGTCAATTCGACACGCCGGTGGACGGTTCTACAGTCTACGGCAGTATCCCGGTCACCGGTTGGGTGCTGGACGATATCGGGGTGCAGAGGGTACATATTTTCAGGGGCGAGCCGGATACCATGGTTTACATCGGCGACGCCGTTTTTGTAGAAGGCGCACGGCCCGATGTCGAGCAAACGTACCCCGGTTATCCCATGAATTACAAAGCCGGTTGGGGCTATATGCTGTTGACTCACTTTCTTCCCGGCGGCAACGGAGTCTTTACCCTTCACGTCAT
>JAUPLE010000734.1 GCA_030837085.1 Acidobacteriota bacterium
ACTTCATCATTCATCATTCATGAATACACCGAATCATTTTATCCGCGCTTTCGACCTGTCGAAAGCGCCCTTACTGCGGATGGGGCTGATAGAAATAGAAAAAGACCGGCATATATTCCTTATAGACATGCATCACATAATTTCGGATGGTATGTCTATCGGAATCCTGGCTGGCGAACTTTCTGCTCTCCTGGCTGGGCTGGGATTACCGGCAATAAGTTTCCGCTATAAAGACTACGCCGCATGGCAATACGGCGAAAAAAAGAGTAAAAACCTCCGGGAACAAGAAGAATACTGGCTTAAGGAATTTGCAGACGAAATCCCGGTACTGGATCTGCCCACGGATTTCAGTCGGCCGGCGCTGCAGAGTTTTGCAGGAGATTATCTAAATTTTGAACTGGGCCGTCAAATCACCGATTCAATAAAAGCATTATCATTAGATGCAGGGGCAACACTATACATGGTGCTGCTGGTATTATATACTATTTTTTTGGCTAAAATCAGCAGCCGGGAAGATATAGTGATCGGTACGCCGGTAGCTGGACGCAGACACGCCGACTTTGAAAAAATTATCGGTATGTTTGTCAATACATTGGCCCTGAGAAATTATCCCGCAGGCGAGAAAGAATTTGCGGATTTCCTGGGGGAGGTCAAGGAGAGAACATTAAAAGCCTTCGAGAACCAGGATTACCAGTATGAAGACCTGGTGGAAGAACTGGCGATAACAAGGGATGCCGGTCGCAATCCATTGTTTGATGCTTTACTTGTATTGCAAAACGCCGGCAGGGGAGTAATCGAAATCCCCGGCTTGAAAATTAAACCCTATGAACTTGAAAACCTAACAGCGAAATTCGATCTTTCATTAATGGTCATGGAAACGGAAGATAAGCTATTGCTTACATTCGAGTACAGTACAAAATTATTCAAGAAAGAAACCGTCGGACGGTTTATATCTTATTTTGAGAACATCGTAAAGGGTGTAATTAAAAACAAAGAGCAGAAAATTTCAGATTATGAAATCACAGCGGAAGATGAAAAGAAGCGGATATTATTTGATTTTAATGATACAGCGGCGGAATACCCGGTAAATAAAACCATCCATCGATTATTTGAAGAGCAGGTTGAACAAAACCCTGACCGTATCGCCCTTGTAGGGGCAACCGCTGTAGAGACGTTGCGCGCAACGTCTCTACAAATATCCCCAACATATTTACAAACAACCTACCGCCAATTAAACGAGCAATCCGACCGGTTGGCCGGGTTGTTAATCGAAAGAGGTGTCCGCACAGATAATATTGTCGGTATTATGATGGAACGGTGCATTGAAATGATACTCGGCATATGGGGTATTTTAAAGGCAGGCGGTGCGTATTTGCCCATTGATCCGGATTACCCCCAGGAACGAATCGATTATATATTGAAAGACAGTGCAGCTAAAATTCTATTAACCGCAACGCAATGCGTTTTTAATTTTCATCATTCATCATTCATCATTCATCATTCAATTCACTCTACTAGCAATCTCGCTTATGTAATCTACACCTCCGGTTCCACGGGAAAGCCCAAAGGGGTGTTAATCCAGCATGGGTCGGTGGTGAATCGCTTGAATTGGATGCAGCAAATGTACCCCCTTGGAAGTAATGATACCATCCTTCAAAAGACTCCGTTTACGTTTGATGTTTCAGTATGGGAATTGTTCTGGTGGTCCTTTTACGGCGCCCGCCTTTGCCTGCTGGAGCCCGGTGAAGAGAAAGACCCGGCGGCAATTATTAAATCCATCGACAGGAATCACATCACTACCATGCACTTTGTTCCTTCGATGTTGAATGCGTTTTTAGCTTACCTTGAAAGTTTGCGCGAATCATACCGTTGTGTTAGTCTGCGGCAGGTTTTTGCCAGCGGCGAAGCGTTGGGGGCTTCCCATGTCGAACAATTCTATCGCCTGCTGAAAGTGAATGGAAACTGCCGGGTAAGACTTAGCAACCTTTATGGTCCCACCGAAGCCACGGTAGATGTTTCCTATTACAATTGTTCCGCTGACCGGCGTTTGGATGCCGTTACCGCGCCCATCGGCAAACCCATACATAATACCCATTTATATGTCGTTAACGTTGATATGGGGCTTCAGCCCATTGGAATTGCCGGTGAATTGTGTATAGCCGGGGTAGGATTGGCGCGGGGTTATTTGAACCGGCCCCAATTAACCTGTGAAAAGTTTATTAAATATAGGACCAATAGGACCAATATTAATTACAAAACCGGCGACCTGGCCCGCTGGCTGCCGGACGGCAATATAGAGTTCCTGGGGAGAATCGATTACCAGGTCAAAATCAGGGGATTCAGGATAGAATTGGGAGAAATCGAAAACGAATTGGCCCGACATAAAGCGATAAAAGAATGCGTGGTGCTGGAAAAAGAGGGAAAATGGGGGGATAAATATCTATGCGCTTATTTTGTGGCCATGGAGAAAGATGATAACGACATTATGCCGGGGGAATTGAGAGATTACCTGTCCGGGAAATTACCCCACTATATGGTCCCGGCATATTTTATCCGATTGGAAAAAATGCCTTTGACCGGGAGCGGTAAAGTAGATAGAAAAACGTTACAGGGAATTTCCGGCGCTGTAACCAGCCATGAAGAATACGCAGAACCTGTCACCCACATAGAAAAGAAATTGGTAGATGCCTGGAAAGAAGCGTTAAACATCGAAAAAGTAGGAATAAAAGATAGGTTTTTCAGTATCGGTGGAGATTCGCTCAGGGTTATTCGGTTAATTAGTTCAGTAAATAAACGGTTGGAAGTCAATTTAGAGATAATCGATTTATACCGGAATGAAACAATCGAAATGCTGGCAAAAAGAATTGAAGAAGTAAGGGACTTCTCGTTAAATGATGAACTGGCTAAAATGTATGAAGAACTGGAAGCGTTCAAGGAACGGATTTTGTCGGAGAGTCCATCGCTCCATACCAAGAATGTAGAAGACCTTTACCCTATGAGTGAAATAGAAAAAGGGATGGTGCTGGATTATTTAAAATACAGTGAGGCCGCCGTATATCACGATCAATTCGTTGTGCAGTTTAATTATGAGGATTTTAACCCGGACAGATTCGATAACGCATTGAAACTGCTGGTGGAAAAACATTCTATTTTAAGAACTTCCTTTAATATCGCTGATTTCGATGAATTTATCC
>JAUPLE010000735.1 GCA_030837085.1 Acidobacteriota bacterium
CGAGGGATTCTACCTGCCCAAAATTTGTCAAATATAGGGGACCTTGTTTACACCCTGAAAAGATCAGATAAAAATGTAGAGGACATTACCGATACTGAAAGAGAAAGACTTTATTTGTCGATTTTTTCTATTTTTATTGAAATGGAGAAAGGGGGAGTTTTATTAAATTATCTTAAAGATGCATTTGAAAAGATTTGCACTGATATTCAATTAACTATAGCAGAATTTTCTTGGGTGAAATTATGGAGTGGTGATATACCTATTGAAAGTGAATCATTAAAAGTAATAAGAAAGAAATTAGAAAATGCTAAATGTGACTTATACAATAGTTATTCAATTTATCTTAATTGGTTTGAAAATGACACAAAATTATTGCATTTAAATGAGAATTTAAAAAAAGAAGTATATACAGGTAATCTAGAAAGTTGGCCTGCAATCCAATGGGTGAAACTTATAGATTTAATAAAAAACAAAAATCCGATGTGGGCAACAATGATAGCTAGTATTGAAAATAGACTTTTTCGGGATAGGGATGAAGGTGATAAATACGCAGTACTATGGCTAGAGCGAATATCTTTTTTACGAGTAGTTCAAGCTATTTCAGAAAAGAGTACAATTGGTTTGAATACCATTTTAAAATACGTCAAAAATTCACTTCGTTATGCAATGGAGGCAAATGCACCTGAGGCAACTGCAATTGAGGAATTTATTAATCTTTTAGAAGCAGGGGGGTTGATGAAATACGAAGTAAATGATAAAATTCTAAATCAGCTAAAATTACTTGGGTTAACAAAAGAATCAATAGAGAATTTTTAAGTATTCAAATTTTTCCAGAAATATCGAAAGCTTTTATCATGTTTCCTTAGAAATGAAAGGGAACACTCATTAGAAATTCTTTGTCAAGAAAGTAGACAGGTTTTCTTTATTTTTTTCAGCGCTTCGGGCGGTAAAGTTGACAGATAGTGGCGGAAAGCATAGGCAGGCATCGCGGCAATTGAGCTGCGAAAACACCACCAATCGGGTGCCGACCTTGTTGATTGATGGGGAAGGCAATATTTCCCACAGCGTTATAGCGAGTTATGGGAAAACCCGGCGGAGTCTAAGAACGCCACCCTCGGCATGTGTGGAAGCTTCATGCGCGAGAATCGGGAGAGCCCGGGGAGCCCAATTTGCCTGCCCCTATCCCAACATTCCATTTTTCCTTGATTCCCGGCTGGCATCATGGTAGTTTGTCGTGAGTACGCAGTGGTCTGACGCTGCCCTTCCCCTCTTCGCCCCTTCGCCCGGAGATCATAAAATTTATTATTTTCTTCGCGGTCCTTCGCGTTCTTAGCGGCTAGTTTCATGGCAGAAATCTGCTCCCTCTTAAAGCGCCTGGCGCCTGAGCTTATAAAATTTAATCACATATTGTTATAGAACCATCCGCTCCATTGTAAGTGAAATACCAGTGTTTCAAAATATCCCGTCCGATCAAACAATCAACGTCTTTTAACGGACAACAAACAATGGGAATTTCTTTCCCGTTCCCCCATGGGAAAATAATGAAACCATAATAGATGGGTTGCTCCTGTTCATCCTGCACTGAAAGCACCTTTTGATAACCGGTATGCATGAGATTCAATTCATCGGCTATTTTTGGTGATATGACAGAAGTAATGGCCCCGCTGTCAATCAACGCATTTACTTGCCTGGAAGGGACTCTTTGCTCCTTTTTTCTCAGATCCTCCTGGATAATCCGGGGATGCGTGATCGTCACCTGCAAAAAAGGACCTTTCATCTCTAAAATCTCCCTGGGGGGCAATTCCAGGGCGTGAATTGCCTCATCTTTGACAAAGGGTTTATGACCGCCGTATCTGAAAGTATTAATCATAGTACCGCATTGTATACAAAATTTAAGGGTTCTGTTTCTACTAAATGATAAACCAGGAAATTTTCATCGATGCCAAACTTTCTCACACCTTCTTCGGCTGCTTTTTCATATGTATCAAAAGAATCGATTACCGATTCCCGGTAAACCAGGAGATATTTATAAAAGTATTCCCTTAAAAATTGTTCCCTATTCTTCTTAACAAACTCAATATTCTCTTTTAAATTTTTCTCACGCATGCGCACCATCCTGTTTGCTCTAAATATAGAACAAAATGGACTTTTTTTCAAGATAGAAGGAAATTTTTATTTTTTGACGGATCAGGGGACAATCAAAAATCCCTTGCTCCTAAATTTTGGCCCGCAACGCATCGCCGGGAGAAAGAAAGGGACAGCCATGAAAATATTGGTTCTGTTAGTTATAGGGCCTTTTATTGTTAGGGGTATTTTTGGTAGGGGCTTGCTTTATCAAGCCCTACAACGAACGATTCATTCCGGGGGTTTGATAAATAGCCTCGCCTCTCCCCGAAGGAAAGAGATCAGGCACCGTCCCCTTTCATCACCCGGGCGATCACGGCGGCTAGCTCATTTCTATCGATGGGCTTGGCTAAATAATCAGTCATCCCTTCTTCCACAAACTTTTCTTTATCGCCTTTCATGGCGTGAGCAGTCAACGCGATAATCGGAATTCCCGGGTCATTCTTTTTCGATTTGTTTTCGCGGATCCGTCTGGTGGATTCTATCCCATCCATATCCGGCATTTGAATATCCATTAAAATCAAATCGAAGGTTTCTTTTTCCAGGATATCCAGTACTTCTGCACCGTTTCCCACAGCAGCAGCAGTATGACCCATTTTCTCCAAAAATCTTAAAATAAGCTTCCGGTTAACGGGATTGTCTTCAGCCACCAGTATTTTCAAATTTTCTTTTTTATTGGCGAAGGCGCTTTTTCCAGCGACCTGGCCGGTTTCCCCTTTAGCGGCCTGGACCAGCGGAATCGCTGCGCCAGGAAGTCTGGCCGTAATGTCGAAGTCAAAGACTGTTCCCTGGCCCTGGTTACTTTTCACCGTAATCGACCCATTCATAAGCTGGATCAGTCTCTTGACAACACTAAGCCCGAGACCCGTGCCCTGGTATTTCCGGGAATAGGAACCGTCTACCTGGGCAAAGGGTTCAAATATTAATTGCAGCCGGTCGGGGGGAATCCCGATCCCGGTATCCGTAACGGTCACGTTAAGTTTGATATGACCCGGGGTGTCTTCCAGTGGGACGGCCCTGACGCCGATAGATACCTGGCCATGCTCCGTAAATTTAATCGCATTTCCCACCAGGTTAAATAATATTTGCCTGAGCCGGTCGCTGTCGCTAATCACCTTCGCCGGGATGCCCGGGTCGATGTCGTAATACAACTTAAGACCTTTTTTGGCAGCTTGAGCGTCAAATATTTTAAGGGTAGAGTGTAATAAATCGCGGATATCGAATTCCTCTACACCGATCTCGATAACCCCGGCTTCTATTTTTGAGAAGTCTAAAATGTCGTTAATAATCGTCAGCAAGTTTTTTCCCGAGGTAACGGCTACCTCGATATACTCTTTTTGTTCGGGGTTCAGCGGCGTTTCCCCCAGCAGCTGCAGCATGCCCAACACACCATTCAGCGGGGTACGAATTTCGTGACTCATATTGGCCAGGAATTCGCTTTTCGCCTTGCTGGCAACCTCGGCCGACTCTTTGGCTTTAAACAGCTTTCTTTCCGATGTTTTCACTTCATAGGTGGAACCGACCAAAGATGCAAAAAGCCGGAAGAAAGAGATTTCGTATTCGCTAAAACGGTACTTTGACCGGCCGCTCGACACGGCCAGGAGATGAGGGCAACCGGACAGGAAAAGTAAGACATATAATAGGTCTCCCACCTGGCAGGGTTCACCGTAAACCTGTCCCGGTCCAGGTAAAGACAGGATTTCCTTGCCTTTCCGGCTTAATACGGTCCATTCCCCCCCCTGGTGCTGTTGGAAAAGGGACACGGCAGCGAAGCCAAAGAAATCATCCAGCAGGAAATTAGCGATTATACCCGGGAATTCATCGATATCGGTATACTGGAGCTCAGTGGCCGCAAATTGAACCAACTTTGTTAACGCCGTACTGGTCCACTTGCTGTGTTCCCGTAGATCCCCCCGTATTTTTTTTTGAGATGAATCATAAAAATCCGCCAGGCGTTGGTATTGGATTTTGGTGCGCTCCGCTTCGACACTCAGGCTCATCAGGCGGTTATGCTCTTCGCGCTGGGCAGCGATCAACGTTAAATAACTTTCTATTAACTTTTCCAGGTAGGGGAATTGGCATCCCGTAATCGATATGTGCCACAACCGCGGTCCCAATGCACGAAAAGAAAAACTGTCGCCCCCGGTAATGATAAGGCCCGAAATTTTTTCAAAGATATTCTCCCCGGGTGTGGCCAGGAAGTGGCTCCCCCCACCTGTTCCTTTTTTTAGTTTGGCCAGGTAACCCCTATCGGTGTACAAAGCGAAGACACCCCGGCGCAGGTCCGGCAGGGTAATTTTATCACAGTACCGGAATATGCCCGGTGCATCTTTTCTTGTAGTCAGGAACGTGTAGTTCATTTCGTTGGGCCGATTAGGAGTACCACATAGGAGACATTGTGAAAAAATACCGTTGTAAAACTTCCATCCTTACGGCGAAAGGGTCCGATTTCACCAAAGGAGGAAAAACCCACCAGGGGAATCTTTTTGCCCAGGGTATCGAACAGGCGGTTGGTTTCTTCCGACACACGGTCTCTTAACAGCCATTTACGTTCCCCGCAACTGATGACCACTGCAAAAGCCGGGACAAACCCCAGTTCCCCGGTCCCCGCCAGGGCCTCGTTCACCCCGGCGAGCACATCGTCTTCAGTGGCGTTGCATAACCGAACCGGGCTCCCGGTGTTAATGCTGCCAAAACACGTAATTTCACCGCTCTCCAGGTTAAACTCCCTGGATGTTCTCAGGAAGAAATGTTCGAACTGTTCGGTTTCGTAGACGGCCAGGGAGATCACGCCCAGGGCAGCCTCGGCTGGCGGCATACCAAACTGTTCTTCTATAAAATCCACTGCTTTTTTACCACCGATATAACCGATGACATTGCCGTGGGATTCTTCAACGATACCGGTTTTACCCATTGGTTTCCACCCACTAGCGCTGTTCATGGCAAAAGAGAACTCACCGGACATGCCTAATATACCGACGGCGTTTTGATAGACCTCGCCATTGGCAAAGATGAAGCCTTTTTTGAACTGCCAATCATCGCCGGTAAGTCCCCCGATAAAAGGCGCTTTCAAAACGCTGGCGACACCTTCGACGACTTTGACGCCGTCGCAGGTTAAATCGGCAAAAACAAAGGCTGCAGCGATGGATTCCTTACTTTTGCTTAATAATTCCCGGGCACACTCTTGAGCGCAGCGAAACGGGTCCTGGTGCGCATCCGTACGGACAGCCAGCGGCCAATGTATTTTTCCCCCGCCATTGATCCCTAAGCCAGCGATGCCATGGCTGGAAACTCTCCCCGTTTCATAAATGCCATCCCCGGTCCCGCCGAAAATAACCACCTCTCGCGTCCCCAGGATGCTGTAAATGGCTTCGAACAGCTCGGAGAAGTCATAATGAATGGAAGTAAACAGCAGTATCACTTCCGGTTGAATCTCCCTCAGTGCTTCGCCAATCTCGATCCCGGCTTCATAGGGATCCACGGTGGTGGTGCTGAAGGATTTACTTTTTACTTCTGTGGCGTCATTTTTTTTAGTAGGCTTTTTCGATTTCATGGAAATATTTTAAGAGAAACGAACTTTTTTTTCAATACTTTTTCATCTTTTTTTCCCCGCTGGATGCTTTTAATTTACGGGGAGAGCGGGAGATAAAGGTCCACAGTGGGCGGTTTCTGCCTGTCCCCTATCCCAACACCTATCCCAACATTTCATTTTTTCCTTGCTTCCCGGCTGGCATCATGGTCGTTCGTCATGAGAAGGAAATTGGTGCCAGGCGAAATTTTCCCCATTCTACTTTCTAAAACCCGATAATTACTTTTTTTTATTGCAAAAACAAGAGAGTTATGGTAAAAGGGAAGAGATTCCGCTGCATATAGAAATTCTATATCCAGCGGAATCTATGGTTTGAAAGTGAGTTTTCGCTGGATATACGGGCATTATTCCCGGGGTAAAAATAAATTTTTTATCCCGAAAAGGAGATTATATAATGAGATACGAAATAGTGGGCCGTAAAAAGGAAATACAAAAACTCGAAGAAATTTTCTCTTCAAAAGAAGCGGAATTTGCCGCTGTTTATGGACGCCGCCGGGTCGGGAAAACATACCTGGTTGAACGATTCTTTAAAGCAAAACCCTGCATCTTCTTTGGATTAACCGGGCTAAAAGACGGCCAGTTGAGTACCCAGCTTGAATTATTTACCCGCGCTGTCGCAGAAACTTTTTATAAAGGAACTGTGAAAATTGCGCAGCCAGGACGATGGCTCGACGCATTGAAACTACTGACCGATCGTATAAACGAACTCCCCAGGGGTAAGAAAATCGTTCTTTTTTTCGATGAACTCCCCTGGCTGGCCACGCGTAAATCCGGGATATTACAGGCGATCGATTATTATTGGAATACCCAATGGTCGAAAAATCCAGTGATAAAACTCATCGTTTGCGGTTCAGCCGCTTCCTGGATATTGGAAGAAATCGTATACGCCAAAGGCGGTTTACATAACCGTATAACCGCCAGGATACATCTGATGCCCTTCACATTGGCGGAATCGCGTGAGTACCTGGCGTATCGCGGCATAAACCTCAGCGAATCCCAGGTATTGGAACTTTATATGGTGATGGGTGGAATTCCCCATTATTTAAAGGCCGTGTCCGTGGGATTATCCGCCGCGCAAAACATTAACAATATATGCTTTCAACCCGATGGGCTGCTTTTGGATGAATTTGACGGGTTGTTTACGTCTTTATTTGGTAAGTATGAGGTGCACAAGGAGATAATCCGGGCGCTTGCGCAACATCCCCAAGGATTGTCCCGCGATGAAATACTAAAACAATCCAGGCGACTCTCCTCAGGCGGAACTTTTAAGGAAAGACTCCTGGAACTTGAGGAAGCGGGCTTTATCGGCGCGTTTATTCCTTATGGATATTCCAGGAAAGGAACTTATTATCGAATAACCGATGAATATACCATATTCTATTTGAAATGGATCCAACCTGCGCGGCGAAAGTTGATCCGGGACAGCCCCGGCTATTGGGAAAGCAAGTCCCAAACCCAGGCATGGAAAACCTGGGCAGGTTTTGCTTTTGAATCGGTTTGTTTTAAGCATGTCAATAAAATCGCCAATGCGTTGGGACTCGGGGTTATTTCGAAAGAAATCGGGAGCTGGCGTTATTTACCGGGATCGAAAGGAGACAGACATAGGGATGGGGCACAAATCGACTTGTTGCTGGACCGGTCGGATGGCGTTATTAATATATGTGAAATCAAGCATTATAATAAGAAGTTTGTCATTGATAAGTCATATGCCAGGGAGCTGAGGCGCAAATTGGAATTGTTTAATGAGCAGACAAAAACAGGTAAGCAGCTATTTTTGACCATGATAACCACGCATGGATTGAAGCAAAATGAATATTCCGGGGAACTGGCAGTGAAGGAAATCACATTAAAGGATTTGTTTAAAAAGGATTAAGGAGAAAAGACTCAGTCAAGGGAACGGAAGGGGATAGTCAAGAAATACGCCCTAATTAATTTCCCCATGATAGACCAACCGGATTCCATTGAGGATCAATACCACTTTTTTCAGCGTGGTTTCCCCAATGGCCTTTTGAAATTTTTCATCCAGACAGACACGCACGGACAGAAAAACAGAAGTTGAGAAGTCCGCTTACGAATGGCGCAAAATGCCATTCGATTTTTAATTAGAGGAACTCTTCCCAAAAAAAATGGTTTGATTTATTGGTAGGGGCTTGATTTATCAAGCCCTACAACGAACGATTCATTCCGGGGGTTGGATAAATCAAACCCCTACCGGGTAAAACGTTACCCATAAAGGTTTTCCGCTGAGTTCCTTGGAAGATATTCGCAAGTCCCTTAATTTATGAATTACTTTTCCCACTATTATTGCTGTCATGCACCTGCACCGGGAACCCGGGTATTGGGAAAAACGAGTGAATTATTTTTGACAATTGACAATTAACTCTTAATTAACTATTCTGAGATCAGGGTGGCGTGAAAAAAAGGGAAACAGGAACAAAGGGGTGGCATTCGGGACATACAAGAAATCCCATTGCAAGAAATCCCCTAACAAATTTATCCTATCAAAATTATTTTTTTTCTTGACAATACAATCATTGTATTATACAATCATTGTGTAATACAAAACCAAAACTAGAGGCCGATAAAATGAAGGAAGACAAAGTTAGTTATACGAAATTCAGTTCATTGATGACCCGGTTAATCCGTAAACTGAACCTATTAAACAGGGATCAAAAAGTATGCTATGGGCTTACCCTGCCCCAGTGCGGCGCCATCGAAACCCTGCACCGGAAAGGAATGCTTCCTATGAACGACTTGAGTCGCCAGATGGGGGTCACCATCAGCACCATGACCCGCATCGTGGA
>JAUPLE010000736.1 GCA_030837085.1 Acidobacteriota bacterium
CTATTCGGTATGTCTTGATATAAAGTGTGACGCAGACGACCAGGAACTCCTGGATCGCCGGGAAATATTCCGGGAATTCAAAGGTGAAGGTATTTTCTATCCGTTTTTTATGATCGGGTGAGTACGGTTTAAGAAAATCTTCCAATCTTTTTTTCTTTACGCTTTCGGGGATTTTGATTTTTGGGAAATCCTTTTCGATCACGCGGACGGACTGGCCGTTATAATCAAATACCTCTATAAATAAGCCTTTGCTGCCGTTGGCCAGGAAGATATTGTTCGTATTGCATTGAAACAATACAGCGGTCTCCATGAATCGTACCACATTTTTGCCCCCGGAATATTCCTTCTTTTTTGTGTGGGAGAATAAGGATTTAATTGTCTTCAAGTCCTGATCGACAATGTTTATCTCAATCACAATCTGACCTTCTATATCAAAGTGCGAGGTATGGATGACATAGTGATTTCCCAATGGATAGATATTAGTCAACATTGAAGGATACGTTCTTTTTTCCATCAGTAGGGTTCCGTCCTTTTTGAACCAGGCGAATTTCATAAAGGAAAAAAGCACAATTTCATTCTTGAGGATATTTGAATTGGGTGTTCTATCGAATTCAGCGGGCCCGTCCCCTTTTCCCCCGATTTTTTGTTTCACTTTAAAATCCTTCAGCGAATAGACGAATAGACTGTTTTGATCCGGGATGTACAATAAATCGCCATCGATTGTAAATCGAAGGGGTTTTTGGACATCCGGCAGCGAACCGAGCTTAACCGCGTGAACAACACCTGTCAAGAACAGCAGCATTAATATAATGTATTTTTTCATTGGGTCTCCATAGCCTTTTGAGTTATCATTTCAAATAATTGGTTTCTTCTATCAGCATCTTTTTTGCATTGCTCACTGCAGATGACCATCCGTCCAATTCTGCTCTGCATAGACAAATGGCGATAGTTGTGTGCTCATTCTGTCACCTCCCATTTTTCAATTATAGTACTATCTTCTGTTTCCTGTATTGCATAGAGATATCCATTAGCGAATTTGACACGTTGATTAGTCCTTCCAAACCTGTACCAAAGCAAGTTATAAGAGCAAGGTACTTTGATTTTCCCAAGAAATTCCAATTGATAGGAAAAATAGTCTCCAGGAACCCAGTCATTGCATGGTGTCATAAAATCAACTCTCCTAACCACAACAAATCCCTTCATTAAAGGAATCATGGTTGCGGCAGGATTTACAGTATCGCTTAACACTAACCCATTTTTTTCCGTGGAATAACCAAGTTCTTGCAAATAATAATCATCGCGTGTATGATCGGTTTTGATCTCATCGACCTTGACAATTACATCTTTTATTTTATCTCCGCGGCTATCAAATTTCATAATATGATAATTTTTACATACCAGGAGAAATGCTTCCTTGTTTTTGTAAAAAAATGCCTGCTCACTCTCACAGCCTATCACAAGTCTCCTTGAATTACCTTTCACTACAGACTGATCAAAAGGGTCCCATTTATAAATGATTCTTGTATCAAAATCCGGGAACGATCCCAACAAAAAATCATATGAAAATTTAAAATTTTTCAAGCCAATATGTTTTTTTTCCATGAAAACTTTTCCATTATCGAATATCTCAAATGCGTCCAGTTGCAAACTATGTTTAAGGGAAGTCAGGTAAGTCCAATCATTTGCATAGATACTAACCCGCTTATTGGAGTTATCGCTTATCAATATCTTATCTTTTGTGAGTGATATAATATTAAAATTTCCGACGTCATCGGGCCCTTGACCAGAGAAAAATGTTTTCTCGCCGATATACTTCAGTGCTTTATCATAGGTGCGAGCTACCCAGGTATTTTGTTTTTTATCGGCTGTTGAGAGGCCGTAGACAATAACTTTATCCTGCCATTCAGCCACGGCAAGCATGGCAAAAGCAATGAGATCTGTCTCGATATATGCCTGTCGTGAGAATCGTACATTGCCTGCTTTGTTTTCGTCGATTGTTATCTCTTCCTGAAGTATTTGAAGTTTAGAATCTACAACTTTTTTACAGTGATTCAAGATAAGAATCGATACTAGAATAACGATTAATGTTTTTATTTTCATTTTTTATCTAAAAATAATCTTAAAATAACTTTTAGAGACAGTTATATCATAAGTGATGACTATTGTCAATTTGTCTCTATGGGCGTTTAAGTCGATTTTGAATTTCAATAAAAATTCAGAAGTCATCTTTTCTTTCTGATCATTCAACATCTGTCCAAAAATTTTAAAAAAAATCTGGGCATCTACCTTGACAATTCCGATATATTAATATATAATATCAGTATGTTAATTGTCGATTGTGATAAAACGTGTCATACCTGCTTTTCGCTGAGTCGGGAAAAATTGAAAAATAGTGCTATCACTATCCCTATGCATTTCATTGCCTTTCGACTTTCACGAGAAATTCAGGTTGCTGTCGGCACATACGTCACAATAAAGGTTCATGGTGGCTCCTCCTTTTTATTTGATTTTCCAGCGGCGCATGGGTTGGGAGCTTCATGCAGTCATTCCCCCTGGCTCTCTACCCATGCGGCGTTGGTTTTACAAAATATGTCAATGTATTTTTGTAGTCATTGGAGATGCTCCTTTAAGATAATTTGGCCAGCGGCGCATGGGTTGGGAACAACACGGCTCCATTCCCCCTGGTTCCCATCCCATGCGGCGTTGGTTTCTTTTAAAAAACACTGGCCCACAGAACACACGGAACACACGGAAAACACTGAAAAAAACATAAGTGCGCACTTTTTTAGGACTCAGTTTATAACTCTGTTTCAAAGCCCCAAACCGGCGCAAGGAATGATTCACACTCTTTCACTTGCGCCGCTGGGGTTC
>JAUPLE010000737.1 GCA_030837085.1 Acidobacteriota bacterium
GATAAGGGCGCGGGGCGCGGCGGTTATCACATCGGCGGTCAGCATTAACTCGGCCCCGCCCCCGAGGGCAAAGCCGTCCACGACGGCAATGACGCTCCCGGTAAAGCGATCAATCCTGGCCAGGGTGGCCTGCGCTTCCCGCGTGAATTCAATAATGCGATCGATCCGGCCCGCTTCGATATTCCGGATGAAAAAATCGATATCGGCCCCGGCGGCAAAGTTTTTTCCTTTGCCGTTGATAATTAGAACAGACGCCCCGGTATTTTTTTCCACGGCGCGGTCCAGGTCTTTGAATAATGCTTCGTTAAAGGCATTGGCATGATCGGGCCGGGCCAGGGAGATGGTGACGATATTGCCTGGGACGGCGGTTTCAACTACATTTGCTAAAGGAAAAGTAAAATCGGCCGTTAAACTCTTTGGAAAAGGGAAATCGCCGGTGTTATATCTTTCTTTGAAGGTATCGATGACTTTCTGCCGTTCGGTCACGGTCATGCGATTGTATAATGAAAGCGGGCCTTCGGGCCAACGCAGTCCCACCCTGGCGCCGAGATCGATATCCAGCGGCGTTGCGGCGCCTTCTTCCACCAGCGTGGCGGCAATGGCTGCGATGAGCCCCAGGAACCGTCGGTACACGTAATCATTCATTTGCCCCCCTTCCGCCGCGGGCGTCTCCAGTGTCCATAATCCTTTTTGGGCCTGGGTAACCAACAGCGGGTCGGGGCGGTAAAAGTCGCCCAGGGCCTGGGCCAAACCGTCCGAGGCATGCACGGCAATGGGCACGCCGGTGACGTTCATTAATTCAAAAGGCCCCATGCCCAACCGGAAACATTTTTTGGCGGTGGTTTCGATTTCATCCAGTGTGGCTTTTCCTTCCGCCAGTATCCGTACGGACTCGTTTAACCACGGTACGAAGAAACGGTTCACCACGAAACCGGGGCTATCTTTGCCAACGATATCTACTTTTCCCAGCAGTGCGCAGAATCGCTGGGCCGCTTCCAGGGTTTGGGGGTTTGTCTTTTCACCGGGAATGATTTCCAATAAGCGGTTCTTTACGGGATGATAGAAAAAATGTAGGCCGATGAACCGTTCGGGACGCCGCAATGTTTTGGCCAGTTCCGTGATGCGATATGAAGAAGTGTTGCTGGCGATAACAACATCTGCTCCCACTATATTTTCCAGTTTTGAAAAAATTTCTTCTTTTACTTTCATGTCTTCGAAGACGGCTTCGATGATCATACCGGCGTCTTTGCATTCTTCAATATCAGTGGTAAAGGTGATAGTTTTCCATATCCCGGCGACTTGATCTTCCGACAGGAGTTTTCGTTGGATGCTTTCTTTAAATATAGTATTCATCATGTCTTTGCCGCGGCCCAGGGCTTCCCGGTTAATATCCACGACAATGACGCGGCTGCCTTCGATGGCGATTTTCTGGGCAATGCCGCTGCCCATGGTTCCTGATCCGATTACTGCATAGGTTTTCATATTCATAATAATTGCCTCCGGCGGCCCGCTTTTTGAAAAAAGCGGGGCAAAAACTTTTTTTTATACCTCTCTACTAAAATCGCGGTTCCCTGGCCGCCGCCGATACATGCGCTTGCAATGCCCAGGTTCTTATTCGTTGCCCCAAACTGCCGCAGCATTGTCAGCGTCAGGCGCGTCCCCGTGGCCGCCAACGGGTGCCCCATCGCAATGGCCCCACCATTCACATTCACCCGCCCCAGGTCTAAACCCGCTTCCTTTACCACCGCTAAACACTGTGCGCCAAACGCCTCATTGATCTCGAAATAATCAATCTCCGCAAGCGATTTCCCGGAAATATCAATAATATTCTTTATGGCCGGCGCAGGACCAATACCCATAATCTCCGGCGGCACACCCACCGAAGCCGAAGCCAGCAAACGCCCGATGGGTTTTATACCCAATCTCCGGGCCGCCTCCTCGGAAGCCACTATCACCGCCGCCGCGCCATCCACGATCCCCGAACAATTGGCCGCCGTATGCACGCCGTCCTTCTTAAACACAGGCCCCAATTTGGCCATTTTCTCCATCGTGGTTTCCCTGGGATGCTCGTCGCAGCGAAGTTCCTCCACACCGCGGGGGAGTTTCAGTTTGCGGGGCTTTAACGATTCCCTTTCAAAGGTACACGAACGCACCGGTACGATTTCATCATCGAAAAAACCCGCCGCCTTAGCCCGGCTATAATTCTGCTGACCCTGAAAAGCAAACCGGTCGACCTCTTCCCTTGTAATATTATATTTTTGCGCCAGGTTCTCCGCCGTTTCACCCATATAAAAACCGCAGGCCGGATCGTACAGTTCCTCGTAAAGCGTATCCACCAGGCCCGGTTGCCCCATGTCATGTCCCATGCGCAAGCCATAAGCCGCGGTGGGATTCAGGCTCATATTCTCCGTACCGCCCGTTAATACCACATCGGCTTTGCCCAGGTAGATTTGTTCCGCCGCGTGGATAATGGTTTCAAACCCACTGCCGCAGATACGGTTCACCAGGAGGGCCGGCCGGTCAACCGGCACGCCGCTGTAAAGGCCGATATGACGCACCAGGTAATAAGCATCCGGCCCGGACTGCGCCACATTACCGAAAATCACCTGGTCAATATCCTCCCCTTTGATGCCGCACGACTCAATGGCCGCGCGCGACGCCAGGATTCCCAATTCCACCGGGTTAATCCGTGACAGCGTTTTGGTAAAATCGCCAAACGGAGTTCGTTTGCCGCCAAGGATCACGATACCGCTGTACACGGCCCCGATTCCCCGGGATGAATGAAACCCTTTTACATTTATAGCAGTCATTTTTCTCTCCTATTGAAATTAGAATGATTATTTAAATTATGGTTTTCTTTGGCTTTTACCAGCGCCGCCATGGTGGCATTAAAGGGCGCCGGGATGTTGAATTTTCTTCCATACTCGGCGATTTTGCCATTGATATAGTCTATCTCCGTGGGGTTGCCGTTTTCCAGGTCAATGAGCATCGACGGTTTATGTTTCCCGGCTTTTAATAAAAAGTTCACGCAGCGGTCGAAAAAATCGTGGCCGTAATCATACCCGGCCGCCCCGGCCACGGCAATGGATTCCCTTATCAAAGACTCCACGATATAACGGGTCCCCGTATCAGCCATTACATCCGCCATGTTGACGCCCAGTATGGCCGCGATGGGCGCCAGGATCGCATTGAGAATCGCTTTCTTCCAGGTAAATTCACGGATATCAGCCGCGGCAACGGTGTCCAATGCGGCGGTGGTCATCATATCAGCGATTTCAACCGCATGGCTGCAATTCTTCGCGTTACAGATACATCCCACCCGGTTGGGTTCCTGGAAAAAATTCATCCGGATAACGCTCGGCGACTCAATATTCCCCGCATAATTGACCGCCATCCGCAAGATGCGGTCCCTGGCGAAAAATTCCGCCACATATTCTTCATTATCCAGGCCGTTTTGCAGCACGATTATCTTGAATTCTCCCGGCAGGCTTTTCAACACCGGCAGCACTTCCGGCGTCCTGGGGGTCTTCACGGCAATAACCACATAATCGAAAACCTTTTCCTGCAGTTGGTCCACATGAAAGACGACTTCTTCCAGGCGGGTCTCAAAGGCAGTGAAGTTGGTGATTTTTAACCCGTTTCTTACAATGGCAAAGATATGTTCCTGCCAGGGATCGACGCCGTAAACCCGGTACCCGGAAGCCGCCAGGTGGGCGGCAAAAATGCCGCCGGCCGGACCAAGCCCCATTACCAGTATTTTTTCCCCATGCTTCATATAACCGCCTGGTTCTCGCTCCTGGACGCCAATACCTGGATATACTCATCGATCTCTTGTTGGATATCCTGGATATCCTTATCGGAGAGGTGTTTAAACCTGCCCTGTGGTTTTAAATAATCACTTACCGGCTTTAATTTTGTCGTTTTACTATTTAATTTCAGTTTTCCTTTTTCGATTTCGTACAACACCCAGGCCCCGGTCTGGACAGCCGCCCTGGCCAGGCTGACAGACAGCGCCGGGTCAAATCCCCAGCCCGTGGGACAGGGCGTATGAATATGCAAATAAGAAGGCCCGTCCGTATTTTTCGCCTTTTCAACCTTCTTTTTCAGGTCGTCGATATACGCCGCCGAAGCCGAGGCTGCATAAGGGATGCCGTGGGCCGCGGCAATTTCCAGCATATTCTTGCGGCGCGACGGTTTGCCCCCGGGTGTGGTGGTAGTAGCGGCCATAAAAGGCGTGGAACCGCTGCCCTGGATACCGGTATTCATATACGCTTCATTATCATAACAGACATACAATACCCGTTCGCCCCGTTCAAACATCCCGGAGAGGGCCTGTATCCCGATATCCACCGTGGCCCCGTCCCCGGCAAAAGCCAGGACGGTTATATCATGCCGTCCCTGAACCTCGAACCCGGCCCTTATCCCCGCCGCAATGGCCGCGGTATTTTCAAGGTTGCCCTGGAAACCGGGAATCCGGAGGGCGGTTTCTTTTCCATAACCGGAAAAAAGGGCCGCACAGCCCGGCGGGATGACAATCACGGTATTCTCACCCAGCACATCCAGGATATGCCGGATAATCAGTTCCAGCCCGCACCCGGCGCAGGTGCTGACGCCATGGGCCACCAATCCTTTGGCCGTGTTTTTTATATCATACATGTTCTTCCTCTTTCTTCATTACTAATCGTTCACAATTACTTCCCGGACGGACATTGCGTCGGGGTGGGTGTCGATCCAGCATACGCCGGGCGCGTCCGGATTCGCATCTTTCTTATTTACCTTTTGCAGTAAACCGGTGAAAATCGTTTCAATGGTTTTTTCCGTAATATCCCTGCCGCCCAAACCTGCTACATAATCGAACACGCGGGTATCGTTATCCGGCAGCGCGGCTTTTACTTCCAACCACAGCGGACCGCCCTGGGCGCCCAGTCCCGCGCTTCGATCGATAACCCCAACCACTTTTTTTCCTTTCAACAAACCGGCCAGTTGCGCCACCGGGAAAGGCCGGAAAACACTGATCTTAATAACCCCCACCTTATGCCCCGCTTTTCGCATCATATTGGCCGTGTACTTGGCCGTACCGGCCATGGACCCCATGGTCACCAACACCACTTCCGCATCTTCGCATTCATGGGCTTCCAGCAGGCCGTACTGTCTCCCGAAAATTCCGGCAAAATGGTTTTGCACTTCCGGGATAATATCCAGCGCCCTTTCAAAGGCAACTTTTTGCTGGAACCTCATTTCCGAAAACTCATCCGGCGAGGTAAGGTTATTGATAAACATCGGGTCCTTTGGATCGAGAAATAGATTCTTCGATCGATAAGGGGGTAAAAAAGCGTCGACTGTTTCCTGGTCCGGGGTCATTACCGGTTGGGTGGAGTGGGAGAGAAAGAAACCGTCCAGGCAGACCATGGCAGGTGTTAAAATTTCCGTGTGTTCCGCGATATTATAAGCGATTAAGATAAAATCCATGACTTCCTGGACATTTTCAGTATAGAATTGCAGCCAACCCGAGTCGCGTTCGGCCATGGCGTCCTGGTGGTCGCACCAGAGGCTCCAGGGGGAGACCAGGGCGCGGTTGACCACGGGCATGACAATCGGGACCCGGCAGCCGGAGGCGACGCCCAGGATTTCATGCATCAGGGCCAGGCCCACCGACGAGGTGGCCGTGGCCGCCCGGACGCCGGTCAATTGGGCGCCGATGGCGCAAGAAAGAGCGGTATGCTCCGATTCCACCCGGATATACCGGGCTTCCAGTTTATGGGAAACCACCAATTCCGATAATTTTTCCGCGATGGGGCTTTGGGGGGTAATGGGGTAAGCGGAAATCACCTGTACGCGGGCTAATTTTAGCGCTTCCGTGGCCGCGCCGTTGCCGTCCAGCATTCGCCTAATTTCTTTCTTCATTTTCATTTCCCTTTTTCTCTTCCACCATCCGGATACATTTTTTGGGGCAAACATCGGCGCAAATGCCGCATCCCTTGCAGTAGGCCCAGTCGATTTCCACCACCTTGCCCCGTCCCCCTTCTTTGGCCGGGTCATCGATGATCTCGATAACCCCGGTGGGGCAGAAAGTTTCGCATTGGCCGCACCCCGCGCACCGGGAATGATCCGGTCCCGGTCTCAGGATTCTCCAACTGCCGGTATTGACGCTGGCAAACACCGTTGCCACCGGGCCGTAGACGGTCCGTGTTTTATTATTTTTTCCTGGTTTGTTCATATGCTTTTCGGGCTGCCCTGGCATTCCGATCTCCTTCTCCGGGTTTAAAATTTTCAACCAGGGCCCGGGTAATTGAATCGATGGCCACGATCCCGGTACCGGCCAGCGCCCCCAACATGGCGCCGTTGGGAATATCCCTGCCGATCTCTGCCAGCGCGATCCCGGTGGCATCCACATAATAAACCTCTTTAAAACGATACGTTTCCTTCAGTTGTTGGACCAGTTGTTCGTTCCCGGTATTAATCACCAGGATACTCTCACTGTGAATTCCTTTAGCGATAGGAATTCCCCGGTCCGGCGCCGATGAGGCAAAGAGCATGACCACATCGGGTTCATAAACAAAAGAATTGACAAGCACAGGTTGATCATCGATCATGACATCGGCAAACACGGGCGCGCCCCTGCGTTCATGGCCAAAGGCGGGAACGGTTTTGCCAAACTTGTTTTCATGGATCGAAACCGCATGGGATAGTATTTTCGCGGCAGTGACAACCCCTTGTCCTCCCAGGCCGTGCAATTTTATACGATACACTCGACGTCTCCTTTAATTAGCAGGTAAAAATGACAGTCCGCAGACAATTAAATCCTTGTTTGGATACAATGAGTAATTGAAATTTCCAGCCTTATTTATACCATAAAATGCAGAAAAAAGAAACCCCCCCCCTGCGCCCCACGGCGTGGGGTTCCTATTGTAGGACCATTACTGAAGATTCCATTTGAGAACTTTTCCGGCCCCTATGTTGCTGGTGGTGATGATTAAATCCAGGGCCAGAAATTCGAAATTCGAAGCAAAAGCCTGTTCCAATGAGCATTTTAAGGAACTATGATTCGAATTTTACCCAGGTGCGGTGCTTTGGTATTTGCCCAGGAGTTTTGGCATTTAACCTATTTCAAAACAAACCCGGCGGGTATTTTGAATTTTCCCACAGAGGGCGATTAAGTAGAGTCTTTCGCCACGGAAAACATTACCAAAAGCAAGGGGATACTATTTAGACGAAAATTGCGGTTCAGGTAAAGCATTCCGATCTACTTTACCACTGCCCGTCAATGGAAATTGCTCAAGCGTAACAAAAAGATTCGGCGCCATATATTCCGGCAAACGCTCTTTTAAATACAATTTCAACTCTTTAACCGAAAACGACTCACTAACCCTGGGAACAACATACGCCACAATCATGGTAATGTTCTTGCCATACTGTTTCACCAATACGACATTATCCACAACCGCCGGATACCCCGATATGGTCGATTCAATCTCCCCTAATTCGATCCTTAAACCGTGAATCTTAACCTGATGATCCTGCCTGCCCAGGAAATCCACATTCCCATCGGATAACCACCGCGCCAAATCACCGGTTTTATAAAGAATATAGGTCCTATTGGGCTTATACGCCCTATTAAACTTTTCTACGGTTAAATCCGGGTTGTTCAAATACCCACGCGCCACCCCTACTCCACCAATATACAATTCACCCGTCTCCCCTACACCCTGGATACGATTATCCTCTCCCAAAATATATAATTGCGTATTATCAATAGGCTTACCAATCGGAATCGTTTCAATTGGACCTGCAACAGGACAATCAAAATACGTCACATCCACCGTCGCCTCGGTGGGACCATACAAATTCGTCAAAAAAGTTCCATTTTTCTCATATAATATATCATTAAAAACCCGGACATGCGAAGAAGTCAACTTCTCACCGCTGGCAAAAACCCGTTTCAAAGAGAACAAGCGATTAACATCCTCCTCCGAATTCCTCAAATACTCCAGGAATACACTCATCATGGAAGGCACAAAATGCATTACCGTGACATTATTCTTTTCCACTGCCTCGACAATGAACTGGGGAAATTTCTCCCCACCTGGAGGTAGAAAACAAATCCCAGCACCGACCAGGGACCACCAAAACATCTCCCATACCGACACATCAAAGAAAAAAGGCGTCTTCTGGAGAATCACATCACCATCAGACAGCGGATATTTCCGCTGCATCCAGTGGAGACGATTCACCACCGAGCGATGTTCAATCGCCACTCCCTTGGGTTTCCCCGTCGAACCGGAAGTGTAAATCACATAAATTAAGTCGCGGGAGGTGTTAACAACAGGTAAATTAGACGCAGGGCCTTGATAAATACCATCATCCTCAAGGTTGATTATCTCAGTCCCATGGGCCGCAGCTTCAAGAGCAACGAGAAATTTACCCTGGGTTAACAAGACCCTTGCACCACTCTCTTTCAACAGGTGAACCGTTCTTATCACAGGATTGGCAGTGGAGATAGGTAAGTACGCACCCCCGGCTTTCAAAATCCCAAAAATTCCCACCACCATTTCCAGGGAACGTTCAACCAGGATACCCACAAGCGTATCCGGCCCCACTCCCTTTGTTCTCAGTAACCGTCCCAGACGATTCGCTTTTTCATTCAACTCCCGGTAAGATAATTTTCGGTTTCCAAATACGGCAGCCGTTTTTTCCGGCGTACGTTCTACCTGGTCTTCAAATAAACCATGAATGGTTTTATCTTCCTGGAAATCCATCTCAGTACGATTAAATTCATGAAACTCTTTTTGACTATCTTCTGCTAATGTAAAGTTTAAATGATTCATAGAAAATCCCCGGATATATGTAGACCTACAAAATTAGAAATTTAACATTTTGTTTCCCAGGACACGGTTAACCCAAAACCCATGTTCTTTTTGCGGAACTTTTTTAGCTTCCAGTATTGCCAGCAGCGTTTGAACCGCTTCTTTTACATCTTCTTTCCCGGGACGGCCATTTTTAGCCACACAGTCATTGTAGAATGACTCGATTTTTCGATAAGGCTTAATTACCCTTTCTTGATATTCCGTTTCACTATCATTACGATTTTTTGTACTGACCGCTGCTCCCAGGCATTTGCCGATAACTTTTAAAAATTCTTCCTCAGGTACCAACAATTCGCCGCGGAGCGCATCCATGTCCCGGTCATTATCAGTAGTAAATACACGAATAGCATCTGTATTCTTCTGCATTAAGAACTTCAATACATTCTTAGGACCCATTTCAATAGCAATATCCACTCCCTGAGCCAGCAAATACTCGATTGAAGCGCGCCAACGGATGGGGGAAATCAATTGTAACGAAAGGTTATCAATAACGCTCTCTGCGCCATTATAGGGCAGCGCATCCCGGTTGGCAATTACAGTGTACGCGGGAGTCTCGAACCGGTATTGTTGGAGAATTCCTTTCATCTTTTCAGCGGCCCCTTTCATCAAAGGACAATGAAAAGGTCCACTTAACTTAAGGGGGTACACAATAGCACCTTTTTGTTCCAGGACACGGGCAGTTTTCATTAACGCATCCGTATGACCGGATATAGAAGCCTGGGTGGGCGAATCATAAGCAGAGCTATAGACTTCCTGCCCCTCCGCCTTCATGGAAGTGTCCGCGTCTCTGCATACTTCTTCAAGAACTTTAATATCCAGGTTAATCACCCACATCATGGTGCCATTGATGGCGGCGGCGGTTTCACTCACGGCAGCGCCCCGCTCTTTTACCAATTTCAAAGCATCGGGAAACTTCATAACCCCTGCGCTGCAGAGAGCGGAATATTCACCAAGACTGTGCCCCATACAGAAATGAGGGGGAATACCGATTCCCTGCATATAGACCCGATAAGAGGCGATACTAAACGCAGCCAGGATCGCCTGGGCATTTTCCAATTTATCCAGTTCCGCCTTATTCCCCGGTGCAAAACATATTCCCGGCAAGTCTATCTTGAGAACATCACCGGCTTCTTGGATGGTCTCCTTGAATATTTTGAAATTGTCAAAAAGGGATTTACTCATCCCGATATATTGGGACCCAACGCCGGGGAACAAAAATGCTATTTTTTTTCCAGCTTCTATCTTCATCTCTTTATCCTCTTTTACTAAATTTCTGGCAAAAACTTTTTCCCAGGACTTTTTGCAGGACCTGGTCAGTGCCTTCGATGATTTGCATCACC
>JAUPLE010000738.1 GCA_030837085.1 Acidobacteriota bacterium
CGGACTGTTCGTTTAATTGACGGTAGGACATTTGGATTTGTAGAGACGCTGCGCGCAGCGTCTCTACAGCGCCTACCCCTACGATGGCTATACGGTCGGGAGCCCGCGACGCCTGTTCCTCGAATAATTGATGAATGGTTTTATCCCTGGGATAATCTGCTTCGGTTTCATTAAAATCGAATAATATCCGCTTTTTTTCTTCTTCCGCGATGATTTCAAAATCGGCAATTTTCCGCTCTTTCTTTTCAATGACACTCGTTACAATATTCTTAAAATAGTTAATAAACCGGTTGACAGTTTCTTCTCTAAACAATTTTGTACAATATTCAAAGGTAAATATCAGCTTATCTTCTTTTTCCTCTCCCGATAAGGTTAAATCGAATTTTGCCGTTTTGTTTTCGTGTGGATAGGGAAAGAGTTTCAAACCAGGGATACTTATGCCAGCCATATCCAAATTTTGCAGTACAAACATGGTATCAAACAGGGGATTCCGCGCGGTGTCCCTTTTTACGGCCAACCGTTCCACTAACTCTTCATAATGGTAATCCTGGTTTTCAAAAGCACTTAAAGTCTTTTCTTTGACTTCATAAAGAAAACCGGTAAAGGTTTTCTCCCCCAACGGGTAATTTCGTAATGCCAGGGTATTGACAAACATGCCGACGATTTTTTCTAAAGCGGCATGACTGCGCCCGGCAATTGGCGAGCCCACGATAATTTCTTCTTGATTGGTTACTTTGGCTAAAAACGTGGTGTAAACTGCCAACAACAACATATAAATCGTGCTCCCCGTCTCTAAGGTCAATCTTTTCAAAGCCCCGGTCATGCTTTTATCTATTTCAAAAGGAATTCGACTGCCTTCAAAGCTTTGAATCGCGGGTCTTGTATAATCGACTGGGAGTTCCAAAACCGGTATCTCTCCTTCAAATTCCTTTAGCCAATATTCTCCCTGCCGCTTTATCGATTCTCCCTGCTTTTCATTGTTCTGCCACTCTGAAAAGTCTTTATACCGCACCCGGAGTCGTGGCAAACCTTCACCCTGATACAATGCCATGAAGTCCTTCACCAGTAAATTCATGGAGGTCCCATCCGAAATAATATGATGCATATCCACTATCAAGATGTGTCTATCCTCATTTTCTTTTACCAACCCGACACGCAGCAGCGGCGCTTTGGACAAATCAAAAGGCTGTATAAAAGTTTGAATGAAATGATGAATAATGGATGATGAGTGATGCACTCTCTCCCCTGTCTCCGTTATAACCCCTGTGGCTAAACCAAATTCTACTTTATTATGTATTCGTTGTACCAGTGCGTCATTTATCATGTGAAATGACGTTCTCAGGCTTTCATGCCGATTGATCAACAACTTGAAGGTTTGCTCTAACCTATCTTTATCAACTTTTCCCTCCAGTGCTAAAAAAGCAGGGATGTTATAGCCCGTCCCCTGTTCATCCATCCGATGCAGTACATATAATCTTTCCTGTGCAGAAGACAACTGATAATATTCTTTCTTTTCAGTGGGTTCTAGCGAAATATAATCGTCTTTTTCCGCAGCTTTTAAATATTTCGATAAACTCCGGATGGTGGGAGATTTGAAAATTTCCGTTAGTGGCACATTAACTTGAAATGCCTTATGGATTTTCGATACCAGTATAGTAGCTTTTAACGAATGTCCCCCTAGATGGAAGAAATTGTCATCGATGCTTATGGATGTTTTCAATTGAGATGCAGGCAATTCATCTCTATCGAGAACTTCAGACCATATATCAACCAATTTATTTTCAAAGTTATCCCTGGGGGGAGAATAACTTTCACGGCTTTTCAACATTGGTTTCGGCAATGCTCGTCGGTCCAATTTTCCATTGGGGGTTAAGGGTATTTTCTCAAGCGTAATAAAATGCGAAGGTATCATATAATCGGGTATTTTTCCCTGTAAGTGTTCCCTTAATTCGCTTTCAAGTAGTTCCCCGGATGAGACAAAATAAGCTGTAAGGCTTTTATCCTTTGCTGCATCATCATTTACAACTACTACAACTTCTTTCACCCTCTTATGTTTTATTATTTGATTCTCTATCTCACCCAATTCGATGCGGTATCCTCTTATCTTGAGTTGATTGTCTCTCCTGCCGATAAATAAGAGATTTCCATCCGGTAGGAAACGTGCGATATCACCGGTGCGGTACATACGATCACATTTGAAATAGGGATGAGGACTATATTTCTTTGCGGTTAACTCCGGATTATTGATATACCCCCTGGAAACACCGTCCCCGGAAATACAAATTTCGCCGGGTATTCCTTGTGGCACAATATGATCATAAGCGTCTAACAAAATTATCCGATTATTGGAAAGGGGGACGCCGATAGATACGATTTCGCCTTTCGGTTGATGAGAGGAATAAATATAGGAACTGGCGCAGATGGTGGTTTCAGTGGGGCCATAACCGTTGATGATTTTCATACCGGGATTCAAGCGAATATAATCTTCCAATACATCATCCCGGATAGGCTCAACACCCACTAGCATCTTGTTCAATTGCAAACGATCGGGCTGCTTTTTTAACTGTTCATGAACCGGTTTTAATAAACCAGGAGGTAGATAAATGAGTGTGATTCCTTCCACCAGGATGGCCCTCGTCAATGCAAACACGTCGAAACTATTTTGCTCCCGCATGAGAACAATCCGGGCCCCAAACAACAGGGGTAGGAAAAACTCCCATACACTGACATCAAACATGATATTGGTGAGACTCAAGCAGCGGTCATTACAATCCACATTCCCATCATATTTGTCAACCATATGATATACAAAATTGACCAATTGAGAATGTTCTACGGCAACGCCTTTAGGCCGACCGGTGGAACCGGAAGTGTAGATGATATAGGCAAGCTGATTCGAATGATGAATGATGAATGATGAATGATGAAGCCCCCGGAGGGGGCGCCCTTTTAGAGAATTTAAATCCGATTTTAGCAACAATATTTTCGCATTACTCTCCTCCAACATATATTGAATGCGCTCTTGTGGGTACACCGGATCAATGGGTAAATACGCTCCCCCGGATTTCAATATGCCTAATATACCGATAATTAGATCGGTGGAACGTTCCATCATTATACCAACGACATTGTCCGCCAGGACGCCTTTTTCAATCAACAAACCGGCCACAATATCGGACTGTTCGTTTAATTGACGGTAGGACATTTGGATTTGTAGAGACGCTGCGCGCAGCGTCTCTACAGCGGTTGCCCCTACAAGGGAAACGTGGTCCGGCGTCTTTGCCACTTGCTCTTCAAATAACCGCTGAATCGTTTTATCTTTCGGATATTCGACGCCGGTATCGTTCCATTCAATCAAAAGGCGATGGATTTCCTGCGAATCCAGCATGGCTAGATTCGAAATTGAAACATCCGCGTGGTGAATGATTTCTTCCAATAAACGGATATAGTGTCCGATCATCCGTTCCATGGTTACACCATCGAATATATCGATATTATATTCCCATTCTACCAGGATTTCCCCGGCATTTTCGTTATTTTCTCCAGTCGCCCCGTCTCTGTCGATCTGCCGCGGTGGAACCAACACCAGGTTGATATCAAACTTAGCAGAACGATTATGCGTCGGTTCAAGATGCAATTCCAGGCCCGGCAGCAATAAATCTTCGCTGGGGGTGTCCATAAACGTAAATATCACCTGGAAAATCGGGTTATAACTCAAACTCCTTTCCTGGCCCAACGCTTCTACTATTTTCCCGAACGGTGTATCCTGGCGCTGATAGGCTTCAAGGCAGGTCTCTTTTACCCGGCCTAAATACTGTGCGAATGTAAGTTCACCATCGGTATGCGTACGAAGCGGAAGTGTGTTAATCACCATCCCCAACATGCCTTCCATCTCTTTATAATTCCTATTGGCAATGCCTGTTCCCACACATAAATCCTCAACCCCGGTACAGCGGTATAAGAGGACTTTAAAAACCGCCAGCATAGTCATAAATAGAGAAGTCCCATATTTCCGGCTCATTTTTTTTAGATGAGAGGTTAGGGTGGAAGGAAGCTGGAAATCTTTCAGCGCGCCCTTACCACTCATTACCGCCGGCCTGGAGCGATCCGTGGGCAAACCCAACAGGGGATTCAAATCCAACAGTTTTTCCTTCCAGTAATCCAAAAGTCTTTTTAATCGCTCTCCCTGTAAATACGATCGCTGCCATATGGAATAATCCGCATACTGGATGGGCAGTTCAGGCAAGTCGTGTTCTTTATCTTGAGAATAAGCTGTAAATATAGCGATAAATTCCTTCAGCAATACGCCCTGCGTCCAACCATCATGGATTAAATGGTGCTCGGTTAAAACAAACAAATGTTCTTCTTCTTTTAATTTAATAATCGTGACTCGCAGCAGCGGACCCTTTTCAAAATCAAAAGGGAGCCGGTTTTCTTCATTGAAAAAATGAGTTACCTCCTGTTCCTGCTTTTCTTTTGTCAAACGGCTCCAATCCAACAGCGGGGTTTTAAATGGGTACGGCGGCTGGACCCGCTGCACCGGCTGACCATCCATCGTGGGAAATACGGTTCGTAATATTTCATGCCGGCGGACGATCTCCGTAAACGTACGCTCGATAAGGACCGGGTCCAGTTTCCCTTTCATCCGTATCACGCGCGGCACAAAATACGCCACATTATCCGCACCCAACTCCTGCAAAAACCATAACCGCTCCTGGGAAAACGATAACGGAATACTCCCGTCTCGTTGGGCTTTTGGTATTGATATCACTTCCTCTTGCCGCGGCACCGGTACGGCTATCTCTTTCGACAATAATTTGACGGAAGGACACTCGAATATTTTTCGTAATGAGATATCCACGTTGAATTCTTCCCGCAGCCGGGCAATACACTTGTTGGCAAGTATCGAATCACCCCCGGATTCGAAGAAATCATCTTCCCTCCCGATTCGTTCGATTCCCAGTATTTCCTGCCAGATAACCGCCATTTTTTGCTCAGTTACATTGGCTGGCGCCGAATAGTCCTTCCCCGGCATGATCCTATACTGCGATGGCGTTGGCAGCGCCCGGCGGTCTATTTTGCCGTTGGTGGTTAAGGGGATCTTTTCAAGCTTGATAAAATAGGCCGGGATCATGTATTCGGGTAATTCTTCCAGTAACTGTTCCCTTAAATCGGAGACAGTCAAATTTTCCCCGGCTGGACCCTCACGAGGCGTAATATAAGCGCACAAATACTGCTGTCCCCGGTTTTCATCCCGGCACGCCAAAACCACTGCCTCTTTAATGCCGTTATTTTTTAATAAATGATTCTCGATTTCCCCTAATTCGATGCGATAGCCCCTGATTTTTACCTGCTGATCCAAACGGCCCAGGAATTCAATGTTACCATCGTCGAGCCAGCGCGCCAGGTCACCGGTTTTGTAAAAAACCAGGGGGGCTTTTTTCGAGAAAACACCATTTTGCCCCCCTGCCTCCTCGAAAAAGCTTTTGCATTTTTTTTCGTGGCAATCCCGGTAATCCCATAAATCGTGTTTAAACCTCTCCACTGTCAATTCCGGCCTATTTAAATATCCCCCGGCAAGGCCAATACCACCCACACATAACTCACCAGGCACGCCCACAGGCTGCAATCGCTGGAAATGATCCAATATATATACCCGGTTCCAGGCCGACGGCTTGCCTATAGGAATACTTTCCCTTTCAATAAGCTCCAGGCCCTGTCCCACCGGCGCCTGGTAAACAGAACAATTTATTGTCGCCTCGGTAGGGCCATAGCCGTTATATATCCGGCAGTTTTTGCCTGTCAATTCCCGTACCCGCGCTGCCAACCCCCCGCTTAAATTCTCTCCCCCCAGGTGCACGAGGCCCAGGGAAGGCATTTTTTTTCCCGTAGCTGCCATCCCGGCAAAAAACGCTGGGGTCGTATGGATCGTATCAATACCGCGGCTGGCAATAAAATCCGCATAATAACTGAATCCGCCGGAATCCTTCTTGTCCAGCATATGCATTCTACCGCCGAAAATAACAGTGGTTAATATCTCGAATACCCCGAAATCAAATGTGTAGGAAAGGTTGTGAAATATTCTAGTTTGATCACCCAGGCGAAAATAATCTCCGAACCACAACAGCAGCGGAGCAAGGTTTTCATGGGTAATAGGCACACCTTTGGGCTGGCCGGTGGAACCCGATGTATAAATAACATAGCAAGGAGAAATAGACAAGCATGGGGCCGTTTCCCTGGTTGCGGTTTCACGAACCGGGACCCTGTCGGCAAAACTGTGTCTCGCGGTTATTTGACCGCTGACACCGTCAATGCATAATATATGACGGATAATCCGACTCTCCCGGGCAATGCGCAGCCCCCTGGTATAATGAACATCATCTGTTACCAGGATGCGGATATTACAATCATTTAGAATAAAATGTACCCGTTCATCGGGAAATACCGGATTGACCGGGACAAAAGCGTTCCCGGATTTTAATATTGCCAGTAAACCCACCACCAGGGCCGGTTTGTCTTCAGCCATTAAGCCAATGAATTGATCTTTCAAGGATTGCCTCCTCTATACCTGTGCTATAATCCCTCTATTACTGCTGAAAGTGCTTCGGCTTTCTCATTTAATTCTCGATAGCTCAAACACTTATCCTCATATACTGCCGTCCCTGTTCCACAAGGCGAATTTTTCAAGTAACTACTTTCATTAAATTTTCAAAGGGTTCTTAAGTGAGAATTACCTTTATATTATTTATTTATATTGGCAAATCAAAACAGTGTTGTCAATTCCAATGATTGTTGCATATTTATTTTCAAGCTAAAAATGGTTTTAAAACATTGTTTTCACTCGATAGTATTTTTATATTTTTTTGAACAATCCGAATTAGCCCTATTTATACTAATACCTCAAAAAGGCATGCAAAAAAACAAAGATATGAGACACTGTCTTCAAAGAAGGAAAACCCTGGACTGTGCAAGGAGGGTTGGGGCGCTGCCCTATTTTGAATATAGGGACATTAAGCGCTGCGGCTTTGAAATTTTATATATTTTTAGTATGCAGCAATTTTTGTAATAAGGTTGCTAAAAACCTATCTTACTGCTATAATCACCTGATGAAAAAACAATCTTGGACCAACGAGTTTCCAGTGGCAATTACAGTTTGTAATACCGATGGAGTGATTATTGAAATGAACAACGCCGCGGCCAAAGTTTTTGAGAAAGACGGCGGCATGGAATTAATGGGCAAAAATGCCCTGGACTGCCACCCTGAACCGGCCAGGACAAAAATGCGGCAACTGTTGGAAAATCAGCAACCCAATGCCTATACCATTGAGAAAAACGGCCAAAAGAAATTAATTTACCAGTGCCCCTGGTATGAGAACAATGAATTCCAGGGCCTGGTAGAACTTGCGCTGCCAATTCCCGATCAACTGCCCCATTTCAAAAGGCAGGCGTCCCCTGCCGAAGAAAAAAAGACGTGAGCTGTCCCCTGGGAAAAAGCCCACGCTTGAGGAAAAATTTTATTCCTTATTTTTATCTTTTTCCACCTCCAGGGCTTGACAAAACTTGCGATTTGCCTTATAAATTACCTTGCGTGTTTAAACGTACCAATCACAAGATGCCGAAGTGGTGGAATTGGCAGACACGCTAGTTTCAGGTATTAGTGAGAGCAATCTCGTGGGGGTTCGACTCCCCCCTTCGGCATTCTTTGTTTCCCAACGGTCAACGGGTCAACGGGTCAACGGGTCAGTGGTTAATGAAAAAATCAAATCAATGAATAAGAAAGGACGTGTGGCAATATTGTTATCCGGGAGGGGGTCCAACTTCGAGGCCATCTACCAATCCTCTTTGAAGGAAGACGCCAATTTCGAAATCGCCGTAGTGATCAGTGATAAAGAAGACGCCCGCGGCCTGGAACGCGCCAGGGAAGTCAGCCTTCCCTCTTTTTTTGTTTCACCGAAAGAACTTAAACCCAAAGAAGTCTACGAACAAAGAATCGTGGCAATACTGCAAGAACACCACGTGGGTCTGGTATGCCTGGCCGGTTACATGCGCATCGTGGGCCAACAACTGCTGGACGCTTATAAAGGCCGGATTATGAATATCCACCCCGCCCTACTACCTTCCTTCACCGGCTTGCACGCCCAACAGCAAGCCCTGGACTACGGCGTTAAAGTAAGTGGCTGTACCGTACACTTCGTGGACCCGGGCGTCGATACCGGACCCATTATCCTCCAGGCCGCCGTCGCAGTGCAAGATAACGACACCGAAGAAACCCTCAGCAATCGCATTCTCAAAAAAGAACATCACATTTACTCCCGCGCCATTACCCTTTTCTTTGAAAATCGATTGAAAATCGCAGGCAGAAAGGTTATAATTGCACCATGAACCTAAATATGAATATGCGAGTAAAACCGATGAGAAAAAAAATAATACTCTTTTTAATGATACTGGTCCCGCTTCTCCTGCCAGGGCAAACTTCGGAGTTTTCACCGGACCAGGCCAAACGGGTGGACGGGGTCTTAAAACGAATCGCCGAAAAAAGAAGGCCTACTCCTTTCTTGCGGAAAGTGTCCTTTTCCCAGGATGAATTAAACTCCTACTTGAATCTCATCTATGCGAAAAATTACGCCCCAGAGGTTAAGTACATTAAATTAAAACTGGATAAAGATAATTATACCGAAGGTGTGATGAAGATCAAGCTGGAGGGCAAACAATACGATAATGTGCCTGCATTCCTCAGGGATATCGAGGTGGAACTCAACGGCGCCATTGAATGTGAAAACAGCCGCATGCGTTTGCTTTTCAAAGATTTAAAAATAAACGGGACGAAGTTTTCCCCGGAGTTACTGGATGAAGCTTTCGGCGCGGCGCAAGGCAGCGCGAAACTTAAGAAATCGATGTTCGACTGGTTCGATCTCTTCCCCGGCCTCAAAAAAGTAGTCCTGGATTACAAAAAAATAACCATTTATTACTGAGCGTTCGTCCATTTGGCCTTACAACTCCATTCACCAATAAATCAAATCAAAGGAGTGGGAGACAAATACCTGCAAATTTTCAATAAATACGGCGTCACTACCGTCTTCGATTTGCTGCTCCATTTTCCCGCCCTGTATATTGATTTTTCCCAGGCAGACGCCAGGGTAGAGATCGGGGTAAAGAAACTTTATCGAATAGAGATAATCAATGCGAATTTATCGCGCCATTTTGGCCGGCGTCTTTCCATCCTCAAAGTCAATGCCCTTGTGGGAACCGATAAAGTCCAGGCGGTTTTTTTCAACAAACACTACCTGGTGGATTTTTTTAAAGAACATAAGCAGTTATATATCTATGGTACATTCGAAATGCGCGATAAAACCTGCCAGGTCAATACTCCACTGGTTTTCAGCCTTTCAGACGCGGAACAGGAACCGGTGATTCCCTTGTACGATAAAATCGGCGCCCTGAAATCAGGCGTCTTAAAAAAAATAATCGTTAATGCCCTCGGGGAACTCAAGGACCCTTTCGAACCTTTACCGCAGCAAATCCGGGAAAAGTACGCTTTCCCCACCATCGCGGCCGCGTTACAGGCTATTCATTTTCCCCGGCAATATGAACCCGATATGGTGCGGAAAACGAAACAGCGCTTTATTTACAGCGAATTTCTCCTGTTTCAACTGGAGTTGCAATATATCCGTAATTTTTTCAAGAAAGTCCCCCGCCTTCATCACTACAAAATCGATGAAAACCTCAAAGCCGTTATAAAAGAGCTCCTGCCTTTCAATTTGACGCCGGACCAGAAGACCGCTTGCCGGGAGATGACCGCCGACCTGGAGAAAGATGTGGCCATGCAGCGGCTGCTGCAAGGGGATGTGGGGACAGGCAAGACAGCGGTGGCCTTCATTGCATTATTAACGGCCGTACACAGCGGGTTCCAGGGGGCTTTCCTGGCGCCCACGGAAATCCTGGCCCAGCAGCACTTTATGAATGCCCGGAAATTCTTTAATCCCTTGAACGCCAAAGGGGGAACGGTTGTCGCTTGCGACCTTCTTACCGGTTCCACCCCGGCAAAGGAGAGGGAACGGATCCGCCGGCAGTTGGCTGACGGGACCATTAATATTATATTCGGGACCCATGCGTTACTGGATGAAGACATTCGTTTCAAAAATCTTGCCATGGTCATTATCGATGAGCAGCACCGGTTCGGCGTATCCCAGCGGGCCGCGCTCTATTACAAAGGCAACGCCGTGGACCTGCTGGTCACCACGGCCACCCCTATTCCCAGAACCATGCTGCTGTCCCTTTATAATGACCTGTCCGTATCCATCATCAAAACGAAACCCCGGGGCCGCTTGCCGATTATAACCAAAATCATGGATGTGGCCCGGCGGGATGAGTTTTACCAATGGTTACGAAAGAAAATCACGGAAGGGGAAAAGGCGTACATTATCTTGCCTTTAATCGAAGATTCCGAATTCTTTACCGAGTTGCGCTCCATCGAATCCGAAGCCGAATACTTCAAAAACATTTTCAAGGATATTCCCATGGGGATTATTTCCGGTCGGATGTCGTCTATTGAAAAGGATGCGGCCATCGAGGATTTTGCGACGGGAAAGATCCGGGCGCTGATTTCCACCACTGTAATCGAAGTCGGCATCGATGTCAGGGACGCCACCATCATGGTAATCGAGAACGCCGACCGGTATGGCCTGTCGCAGTTGCATCAATTGCGGGGGCGAGTGGGGCGCGGGGAACGACAATCCCATTGTTATCTTTTTGCTTCCGCCAACATTACCGAGAGTGGGCAGCAGCGGTTGCAAACTATTGCCGCCGCGGAGGATGGGTTTAAGATTGCGGAGATTGATTTGAAAATGAGGGGGGGGGGATTATTACCGGTTTGGAACAAAGCGGGTATCTTGATTTCAAAGTAGGCAATATGCGCGATGATCATGAGCCCTTTAACGACAGCCGCAGCGATGCTGCGGCGATTTTAACAGACCCGGCACTCCAAAACAATTATCTTTTGAACTTCCTAACAAGCCTAAAAGCAAAGTTGAAAAACTTGAATTTTTCTTGAAATTTCCTTGGTTTCATCATATAATAGAAACTCCAAAATCTAAAATTGCAGGAGGGAACTTTGAAGCAATTAATCGATATGACCAATAAAAAAGAAATCGGCTTTGTGGACTGGGAATTTCTCCATGATATGCAAGGCGTCGTCCCTGACTTAATCACCCCTGAGATTATCCAACTAACCCATGATTTTCTAAAAAAAATCCCCCCCGAATGGGAGAAAATAAAATCTCAACTGGAAAAACACGTCTCCCATAAACATGTAACCCATATCGCCATCTCGGATATCGAAAACCTGGGCTGCCAATTCAAAGTCCGGGGAACTTTGAAAAATAAAAAAGGAGATATATTGGGCTTCCACCGCGTGGTGTTATTTGATGAAGACCCGATGGAAGACGACTTCCTGGGCGCAGTCATTACCGATAAGGATGGGAATTTCACCCTTGAATTCGGCAAACGGGTCTTCAGCGATTTTGGACTGGAAGCGGAACCGGATATCTACCTGAAAATCTTTGCCTGGGATAATGAAAGCTTTAAACAAATCGGCAAATGCACCCCTGAAGTCTTTGAAAAAACTGAAACCAGGGAAGGCAATAAACTTTACGAGTTCGGTGTAATCACAATTTAAAGGTCTGCGATCTTCAATTCCGCATAAAGGAGTTGCTTAATTTTGGCCGCGATTTCCCGGACTTCACCGCTAATTTGAACAGCCTTTTTGGATATCTCCGCTTTGAACGCTTCATCTTCGATGCCGGCCAGGTTAATCATGACGTTATAAAGCGCACCCTCAGCGGCAGCCGAAGCAGTCAGCCCGGCGACCCCGGCGTCGGATAACGAGTTGCGGTTTCCTTTCTCCGCCATAATTAAAGCCAACTCCGCTGCCTCTTTGGTTTTTTCCAGCACGGAGAAAGGCACCAGCGTCGCTTCCTTAGTGGCTGCCTGGACGGCTTTGCCTCGGGCTTCGGTCTCTTCGGGCGTCCCTTTGGGCAAACCGAAAGCAGCCATGACTTTGTCAAAGGCTTCGGTATCTTTATCAATCGCATCAGTAAAAAAGTCTTTTAGTTTCTGCGCCTTTTCAGCCACATCCGCCATGATCTCTTTCACCTCGGCGTACTGTTTCTTACCGAAGGTCAGGTTGCCCACCATGGCGCTCAAACCGGCTGAAAGCGAACCGTTCAAAGCAGCCACGCTGCCGCCACCGGGCGCCGGGGAATCGGAAGCCAACTCATCGGCAAACTCATACAAATTCATGGAAGCCAGGCGTCCTTTCTTTCTTAATTTATACTCGATAATCTTGTTTTCAGTATTAAAAGGAGCCAGCTCCGCCATGCCCAGGCTCTGCACGGCTATCCGCACCAGTTCTTTTTCAGATACACCGGTGCTGTTGTCTTGCAGTTTCAGAAAATGGCGACCGGTTTCCAGCATGGCTTCCAGTGGGATCAAACCGACCAACTCGCTGCCGGTGACCCGGACACCAAATTCGCGGGCAAATTTATCGCATTCCTCGAACACCTGGTAAAGGGGCGTAATTTTATAATTTAACAGGTTCACGGAAATCTGGGCCATATTGTAGTCGGCCATATACCAGCCCACGGCGCGGACGGCCTTTAATGTACCCACCTCTTGCTCTTTTTCCCCGGTATCTTTATTGGTCACGGTCCGGCCTTTTTCCCGTATGCGATTGGCGATCTTCCTGGCAATCTTGACATCGCGGGTATTGAGGTTGACATTGTAGGCGATTAGAAACTCCCGGGCGCCGATGACCGTGGCCCCGGACCTGGCATTAAACACCGGTTCGCCGAAATCAGGCTTGAATTCTTCTTTTTTCAACTTTTCCGGCAGGGCTTCGTACTCGCCTTCCCGGATGTAGGCCAGGCTGCGTCTCTCTTCCGAAGCGGCGGCTTCTTCGTAAAGATAAACGGGAATATGAAGCTCTTCCGCCACCCGCTGGCCGAGTTTTTTGGCGATTTCCACACAATCTTCCATGGTAACGCCGGAAACCGGGACAAAAGGACATACATCCGTGGCCCCCATTCGGGGATGGGCGCCGTGCTGCTTTGACATATCGATTAATTCCGAGGCTTTTTTAATGGCTTGAAAAGCAGCCTCCACGGCAGCATCGGGGTCGCCGGCAAAGGTCACGACGGTCCGGTTGGTGTCTTTACCCGGATCCACGTCCAATAGTTCAACCCCCGCTACTTTTTTTATTTCGTCCGTTATCTTTCCCATAACGGTCATATCTCTTCCTTCAGAAAAATTGGGTACACATTCAACGATCTTTTTCATAATTTATCTCCTTTTTTGATGTATTTTTCTCCATTCCATGATATCTTTATGATGCCCTGAAAGCAAAACTTCCGGGACGATCAAACCTTTGTAATCCCTGGGTTGGGTATACTGGGGGAACCCGAATTGGTCTTCATGGTAAAAGGAGTCGGTTTCCACGGATTCCGGGTTGCCCACCACGCCCTCCAGCATGCGGCCGATGCTTTCGATTAAAACCTGGGCCGGGGTTTCGCCGCCCATGAGCACATAATCGCCGATGGATATTTCATCATCCACCAATTCATCGATGAACCGCTGGTCCACTCCTTCGTACCTTCCGCATACCAGGATCAGGTGGGGACAGCAGGCCAATTCTTTTACTTTTTCCTGGGTCAGAAGTTTTGCGTAAGCGGAAAAGAGGATGACTTTCCCAGGGTTATCCGGGCGTTTTGCTTGGATATGATGAATGGCATCGAAGAGGGGTTGGGGCAGCATAACCATACCGGCCCCGCCGCCGAACGGACGATCATCGACTTTGTGATGCTTGTTGGCGGCAAATTCCCGTAAATCGTAACAATCGACGGAAATAATGCCTTTTTCGATGGCTTTGGCAATGAGGCCATACTGGGTAAAATTTTGGATCATGCCGGGAAAAATAGAAACCACTGAAAAAATCATTTTTTATTCAAGCTTTTCAATCCGTCCGGTGGGTCGATGGTAATAAGTCGCTTTTCTTTGTCGATCTCCTTGATGATTGCTTCTGTAAACGGGACGTAATAGGTCTCATTTTCATTTTCGTCCAGGATTTCAAGGAGTTCATTAAAGCTTTCGGTCTCAAAACTGATCACGTTGCCCCACTGATCGCCGTTCAAATCTTTTACCAGGAAGCCGGTTAAGTCGAAGTCTTCGCTGTCTGCCAGCGGGGAATTCGGATCATTCTTTTTTTCGTTGGTTTCGGCGTAAACAGAGTATCCGACCAGTTTTAGCGCCTCATTAATGGAATCGATCCCTTTCAATTTAATTATAGGAGTCCCGTTGATTTCCTTGAGATAGACCAGATCGCACTTTTTTTCATATTTCTCAGATTTAAGGGTGATAATGGTTCTTTCTGCTAAGGCATGGACTCCCACCCTGGGGGAAGTAATGACCACTTCCCCCTTATTACCTCTGACTTTAAGTATCTTTCCGATGAAGATCAAATAAAAATTTTCCTAACCCTCACTCTTCTCGCGGTCATCAAACCGTTCAATGATTTCCAGGTTGAATCTTCTTCGCTGTTTCATACCGGCGGCTGCAAGGATCGTCCTGATGGCTCTGGCGGTTCTACCCTGTTTTCCAATAACTTTTCCCAGGTCTGATTGATGAACCCTCAATTCCAGGATAGTGGTCTGTTCGCCATCAATTTGAGTTACCTTCACTTCTTCCGGGTTGTCGACTAATGATTTACAAACTGTTTCAACAAGTTCTTTCACTTTGTCCTCCTTAATTCCTTAATTAATTATCAGAATTAACTTTCTTTACTAGCGATCTTACGGTTGGCGACGGTTTGGCTCCTTTTTTAATCCACTCATTGTATTTATTTAAGTCCACCTTGATATCGGCGGCCTCTAACACTGGATTGTAATGACCAATTAAGTCGATATAACGGGATTCCCTGGGTTTCCGTTTATCCGTAGCCACAATTCTGTAGAATGGCTTGTGCTTTGTGCCCATACGAGTCAGTCTAATAACTACCATACGTTACAACTCCTTATTCGAATTCTTATAAATTTTAACCTTTATAACTTACCTCATTTTTGAGAGAAAGTCAAATTTTTTAATCATTTTTTTAAAAAACGGTTTTTTCATATATTTTTTCATTTCCATGTAACCCCTCAGCAGTTGGTTTATTTCCTGCACCGGACGGCCCGACCCCTTGGAAATCCGGTATCTGCGTCGGCCGTCTACGATTTTCGGGTTTTCCATTTCCCTGGGGGTCATGGAATTGATGATGGCGATCATATGTTTGACTTTTTTATCGTCCATGGCGGCGCCGGCCATTTCCCGGTTGATGCCCATATTAGGCAGCATGCCCATGATATCGCCCAGGGACCCTAGTTTTTGTACCTGCTGCAATTGGGAACGGAAATCCTCAAGGGTAAATTCGTTTTGCATCAGACGCCGGGTCATTTCTTCGGCTTTTTCTTCATCCAGTTCTTTTTCTGCTTTTTCGATGAGGGAGAGGACATCGCCCATGCCCAGGATTTTGGAGGCGAGGCGGTCGGGGTAGAATTTCTGGAAGTCGCTGTTTTTTTCGCCGACGCCGATGAATTTAATGGGTTTTTCCGTGACGCTGACAATGGAGAGGGCGGCGCCGCCCCGGGCGTCGGCGTCCAATTTGGTGAGGATAATGGAATCAATGCCGATTTGTTCCGAGAACTGGAGGGCGGAGTTGACGGCGTCCTGGCCGGTTAATGAGTCGGCTACGAAGATGATTTCCGTGGGGTCCAGGGAATTTTTTACTTGTTGCAGTTCCGCCATTAATTCTTCGTCGATGTGCAGGCGTCCGGCAGTATCGGCGATGATATAATCATACCCGTATTCCCTGGCGGTTTTCAGCAGGTCCCGGGTAATTTTTTCCAGGTCGGAAGATTCCCGTTTATAGAAATTAACGCCCACTTCGCGGGCAATGGTTTCCAATTGTTCGCCGGCGGCCAGTCGTTTAAGGTCCAGGGAGCAGAGTAAAGAGGATTTGCCCTGTTCTTTGAGGTAATGGGCCAGTTTACCGGCGGAAGTGGTTTTGCCTGTGCCCTGGAGGCCCACCAGCATGATTACCGAGGGTTTGGTGGGGGCTGAATTCAGTTCTTTATCTTGTGTGCCCAGCATGGTTTCCAGTTCGGTTTTTACGATTTTAACCATTTGCTGGTAGGGATTCAGGCTTTCCTGGACTTCGGTTCCCAGGGCTTTTTCTTTGACGTTGTCGATGAATTTCTTGACGACTTTAAAGTTTACGTCGGCTTCCAGGAGGGACAGCCTGATTTCCCGGAGGGCCACTTTCATGTTATCTTCGGTGATTTTAACTTCACCTTTCAAGTATTTTAAAACCTTTTCGAATTTACCGCTTAAATTATCCAGCATACCTGTGATCTCCTAAGTCCCTATTTTATCATAAAAAGGTGTTTTGACAAACAAAAATTTTGCCACGGACTTCACATCCCTGGTAAATTTCAAGTCAATAGAGGTTTGATAAACCAAACCTTGACTTGACTTTTTCTTATGTTTAAGGTAAAGTCTATTCCTATAGGGTGAAATCAATGATAAATAATGAATTAAAAACAAATCCGGTCTCCGGGACAAAAGGTGGTAAAGGGTCATATTTTCCAATGGGAAGGATTCATAGAAAATTAGTAGTTGATGACAAAGGGATGCCTTCGGAAGTGATTATCCCCTGGAATGAATACCGGCAGATAGAAGAATTATTAGGCCTGGATATTGATGCCGCCGCACGCGACGATCTCAATCAGGCGCGAAAAGACCGGGAAGCAAAAAATAATTCGGCTTTTGTTGATTTGGATTCGATATAAAATGTATCGTGTCGTTGTTCACCATCGTGCAGCAAATTACCTGAAACGTCTTCCCCAGCCTCAAAAGAAACGGATCAAGAAATTGCTCCACGATTTAGCTTTAAATCCTTCTAACCACCCCAATGTCAAATCCATGGTCGGCGAATGGGCCGGTTACCGTCGTTTTCGTGTTGGAGATATACGCATTATTTTCTGGGTGGAAAATTCAGAGGAAACTATTTACGTGGATTATGTTGGCCCTAGGGGAGATGTTTATAAATGATACCTGACTGGCCACAGACGTTCATCTTTGGGGGTTTGATGATACCGGTTAAGACCCTGAATAAAGCTTCCACCTGCACCACCCCAGAATCCATACGTAACCACTTAGAGGAAAAAATTTGACTGTCCCCTTTTCCTTGAAAAAAAATAATCATATATCGACTTAAGCGTGCCAACGCGGGAATAAACCCCGGATTTCAACCGGCAATTGGCCGGTGGGTTTGATGACGCCGGTTAAAACCCTGAATAAAGCTTCCACCTGCACCTCCCGGAATCCATACGTAACCACATAGGTATCCACCAGGGGAAAATTGCGGATATCATAGGGGTTCCCCAATGCCACTACGATCACATCGCTGCGCAAGCCGATGAGTTCTTTCACGGGTTCGGCCTGGAGTTGTTCAATGTTAGGAGACCTGGAATAAACCGCCGCAATTATTTGATCATATTCTTTCAACCGGTTTCTCAATGCTTCGGGGATGTGGGTGACTGGGGCGACGGGAGCGACGGGAGCGACGGGGTTCCCCTGTTGGTCATTTCCGGCAGCAGGCAAGTCCAGGATTTCAATATCCACATGCTCCCAGAACTGCCCGGCAACGCGGGCCAGGTATGATACATTCGTTGCACTGGAAGCCGGCATGGTGGCCTGGACTTTCCCCCACTCGATGATGAGCGTCCGGGCCCCAGGATTAATTGGGATAATATCTTTCCTGTTTCTTAAAACTGTAATGGACTGGTCCGCGATTTTTTCTTCAGCAGCCCGGTGAAGTCGTACTGTTTTTTTTTGCCCGGTTAAGGGTAGATGGCGGCAGGGGGGGATACTTTTCTTTTAGTTTCAGTATTCGGCCAAGGGATTCATCGATTCTTTTCTCCGGGATAACTCCATTTTTAACCTGGGAATAAAGCGCGTCCAGCAACTCCGCCTGGAAATCCGGGGAATGACTGGCAATCATGAGGTCAATCCCGGCATCCATTGCATTTTTAACCATCTCCTGGGCGGAAAAATGCTCTTTCACGGCTTTCATTTCCAGGCAATCGCTCATGATAACGCCGTTGTAACCGGCCAGGTCTCTCAATAATTGCCGGACGAGATAGGGACAAAAGGTAGCGATGTGGGGAGACAGGGCTGGGAATAATAAATGGCCGGTCATGATGGCGTCGATTCCGGCCCGGGCAGCGGTGAAAAAGGGTAGGTAACAGTAGTAAGAAAAGTATTCGGGGGAAACGGCTACTTCCGGGATTTCCAGGTGAGAGTCGGCTGTGGTTCCTCCGTGGCCGGGGTAATGTTTACCGCAGCAAGCCACTGCCTTTTCATTCAATCCCGCGGCAAATTCCGCGGCGTATTTGGCGACGGTTTCCGGGTCATCGGAAAAGGAGCGGATACCGATAATGGGATTATTTTCTTCGTAGTTGACATCCAGCGACGGGGCCAGGACGCCGTTGACGCCCAGGGCTTTCATTTCCGCGCCGATGATCCGGCCGGCTTTGCGGGCATCTCGGGGGACTCCCCCGGCGGCCAAGCCCATGGGCGAAACAACCGTGGCAGCCAGTTCCTTGAACTGGACCACGGTGCCCCCTTCCTGGTCGGTATATATGAAGGGCGGAATTTTTCCTAACGCGTGGATGTCCCTTGTTAATTCCTTTACTTGAGAAATAGTTTCGATATTTCTTGCGAATAAGATGATGAACCCAGGGTTATTGGTTTCGATGGAGCGCCTGATATCGCCGGTTATTTCGGTTCCTTTGAAACCGAACATAAAGAGTTGGCTGATTTTTTCTTTGAGCGAGAGTCGATAATCCGCCATACTATATTATATATATCAGGAAATTTTCTTTTTAAAGATTCGTCTTCGTTTATGAAGGGTGGGGTTGAAGTATTTCCATTGGGCCTGGATTTTTTTATTGGTTTCCAGTTCCGGGTTGGATTCGCTGAATTTGACTCCTTTTGCCATAGCGGCTTTTACTACTTCCAGGACCATGAGCAGATCGACGCCCAGGCCGCGGTATTTTTTCTTGATGCCGGCCAGGTAAAAGTCGAGGATTTCGTAATTTCTCAAGCCCATTAAGATATGATACCAACCGAAGGGAAGGAGTCGGCCTTTGGCTTTTTGAAAGGCCCGCGACAGGCTGGGCATAGCCACCAGGAAACCGACGGCGTCGCCGTTTTCATCCACGGCCAACTTTAAGAGGTCTTTATCGGCAAAGGATATATACTTTTTTACATAGTAATTTATTTGTTTTTCGGTAAGGGGAACGGCGCCGTAGAGTTCTTCATAGGCTTCATCCAGGAGGTAGAATATCGCCCCGGCATTTTTCAGTACGTGCCGTCTATTTTTAAATTTTAATATTCTTATACCGCTTCTTTCTTTGATGCGGTCGCCCAGTCGCAGGAGTTTGGGGGGGATGCCTTCTTCGTAAGGGGGAAGGGCTTTAAACTCGACGTAATCAATTTCTTTTTCAAAGCCGTATTTTTCCACCATATTGACGTAATAGGGGTGATTGTAATAAACCGAGATGGTGGCCAGTTGATCGAATCCTTCTATGAGCATGCCTTCGGGGTCCAGGTCGGTAAAGCCATGGGGACCGGTGAGGGTTTCCATTCCCAATTCCCTACCCCAGGCTTCCATACTAGCCAACAGGGCCCGGGCTACCTCGTAATCATCGATGGTATCAAACCATCCGAACCTTAAATTTTTGATATTGTATTTTTCATTGGCGGCATAACTTAAAATGGCGGCAATCCGACCCACGGGCCGGCCATCTTTGTAGGCGAGAAACAATCGGCTGTCTGCCGAGTCATAAGCGGGATTTTTTTTCTTGTTAAAGATTTCCATTTCTTCCCGGATCAATTGAGGTACCCAGCAGTCATTGCCTTTGTAGATGTCGAAGGGAACCTTAACAAATGTTTTTAAGTCTTTTTTTGTTTCAACCGTCCGTATTTCTATGCTCATTCTTAACCTCTATTGTAAATGAATTTTAGCATGCTATTGAAGTACATTATACTCCAAATTAAAATTATATTATATAACAAAAGGAGTAAATTAGCAATTTTCATTTTGGGAAAAATCTGGTAGAATTAGCATATGCCGATTTATTTATTGGGAGAAAGTACTGTTTTTCCGGCGGCTGAGAACGCCACCCGT